>NZ_BAAIHN010000026.1:0-41575 GCF_054784775.1 Lacticaseibacillus boliensis | reverse complement strand
ACCTCGTTCGACTTGCATGTATTAGGCACGCCGCCAGCGTTCATCCTGAGCCAGGATCAAACTCTCATATAATGAGTTATTTGAATAGCTCGTTTGTTGTTCTTCACTAAGGCCGAAACCTTAGATCTGAGATTTACTAGCGAAATTGACTTCGCTCATGTTTAATTCTTTTCATTTAAGAAAAGCCCTATCACATTTACGAAACTTTGTTCAGTTTTCAAAGGACTACCTTGTCCAAAAGACAACTTTATAAGTATATCTGATGGATTCAATGTTGTCAACAACTTTTTTCGATTAATTATTCATCAGATGAATAATCTTTCATAAGTTATCCGGTAGGCAACTGCCTTGCCGCTCGACAACAATAGATATCTTACCAGCTTAGCGCCCCCTTCGTCAACACATATTTACACTTTTTTGTTTCAGACGGGCATCTCCGAATTTTATACGTACAGAATGAATATTAACACTATAAAACCCGAACAGCAAAACCGGCACACACGGCCTTTGTTAGTAAAAAAGCAGACTCATTAATGAGTCTGCTTTTCCAAACGTTGTAGATATTCATCGACCCAGCCTTGCAAATGCGTGGCGATCGGTGTGAAACCGGTGTGCACTTTGCGTGTCGTCCAGTAGTGCTTGCGGCGCCGATAGCTTGTCAGCTCTGGTGCCGGCAGCAAAGCCCGCAATGAAAGACTGATCTTGCCGGTGTATTCATCGATGTCGAGAATCACCACCGACAGTGATTGACCGATGTGAAACTGGTCACTGAGCGCTTTGACAAAGCCATGTTGGCACTCAGAAATGTGCACGAGCCCTTGCGTGTGATCATCCAATAGCACAAAGACCCCATACGGTTGAATGCCTGTGACCTTGCCAGTAATGATGTCACCTATGCGATAATTCATCCTGACACTTCATTTCTATAGAGACAACGGGTTATTCTTCAACCGTAACTGAGTTGATCAGGATGTCTTCTGCCGGCTTGTCCCCTGGCAGCGTCTTGACCTTGCTGATCTTATCGACAACGTCTTGGCCTGCCATCACATGGCCGAAAACGGTATGACGATGGTCTAGCCACGGCGTGCCGCCTTGCTTGTAGGCGTCAATGATCGCTTGCGGATAGCCGGCTTGTGGCATCTGCTGGAGCATGTCTTGGTTGAGGTGCTCGTTAGACACGATGAAAAACTGGCTACCGTTGGTGTTAGGACCAGCATTAGCCATCGACAAGGCCCCTTTGAGGTTGAAGACTTCGTTAGAAAACTCGTCTTCAAACGCGTGCCCATAGATGCTTTCGCCACCGGCACCAGTCCCGGTTGGGTCGCCGCCTTGGATCATGAAGTCTGCGATAACCCGGTGGAACGAGACGCCATCGTAATAGCCTTGCTTGGCCAAGCCGATGAAGTTCTCAACGGTCTTGGGTGCTTGGTCCTTGAACAAGGCAAACGTGACATCGCCCATCGTGGTATGCAGGGTCGCTTTAGGACCCTTGAAGTTTGCTAAGTCTAATTGTGGGTACATAATTGCCTCCTATATGATTAATCCTTCCTATTGTACCCGAAGAATGGTCAGATTGCGATGGCACATAGTCGCACAGGCCAAAATGTGATAGGGTAAGGCTATCAGTTTCAGCAGAAATGAGGGATTCTTTTGTCAGCACACACTTATGAAATCACCGTTATTGGCGGCGGCCCTGTCGGCATGTTCTCCGCCTTTTACGCCGGCTTGCACAGCGCAGACGTCTTGTTGCTCGAAAGTCTATCGGAACTCGGCGGCCAACCTGGGAACCTGTATCCCGCCAAGATCTTGTATGATATCGGCGGCTACCCTGCCATCAACGGCCAAGAACTGGTCAAGCGGCTCACCCAACAGGTCACCCACTTCAAACCCACGATCAAAACGGCGACGAATGTCCAGACCATCACCCAGACGCCAGACGGCTTCACCCTTGAAACCACCAATGGCACCTACCAAACCAAAACCATCATCGTCGCCACTGGTGGCGGAGCTTTCACCCCGAGAAAACTCGCCGTGGATTACGACCCGGCGCTAGATGACAAGCAAGTGAACTATTTTGTCAGAGATGTCCAAAGCATGCACGACCTCGACGTCGCCATCGCCGGGGGCGGTGATTCCGCGATCGACTGGGCACTGGCGTTGGAGCCGATCGCCAAAAGCGTGCATCTGATCCACCGGCGCAACCAGTTCCGGGGGCTTGAAGCCAGTGTTGCTTCGCTTAAAGCTAGCAGCGTGAACTTGCACACCCCCTATCTGATCGACAGCGTGACGGCGGCTTCTGGTGATCGAATCGACGTCGGCCTCAAAGAAGTCCGCGGCGACGACACCCAGACGTTGAACGTCGATCGCCTGTTGGTCAACTACGGCTTCATGAGCGAAAACAAGCAACTCCGCCACTGGGGCATCGACTTGGTGCATAACGCCGTGACCGTTGATTCCAAGATGGCGACCAACATCCCCGGCATTTATGCAGTGGGCGACGCCATCACCTACCCTGGCAAGCTCAAGCTGATCGCCAGCGGGTTTGGTGAAGCACCGATCGCGGTGTCTGAAGCCTTGAATTACCTCTACCCTGACCGCCGCCAGGCAACCCACAGCACCCAGTTATATCATTAAGGAGGACGCAATGACCAACGAGGAAAAGCTTTATGAACATACCCATGATCTGCTAGCTGAACGCGGCGTCTCGATCGAGGCGATCGGTGAGTTGGTCATGTTCTTACAATCTAAGTTCATTCCCGACCTCACGCTTGAAACCGCGATGACCAACGTCGACATCGTGTTGAAAAAGCGCGAAGTTCAAAACGCCGTGATGACCGGCGTGCAGCTAGACAAGCTGGCCGAAGCCGGGCAACTCGAGGCCCCGCTGCAAAGCATTATCGCAGAAGACGAAGGGCTTTACGGCGTCGACGAGATCCTGGCGTTTGCCATCGTCAACGTTTACGGCTCGATCGGGTTTACCAACTACGGCTATATCGACCGCGTCAAACCTGGTATCTTGGCTAAGCTCAACGCCCATGAGCCCGGCATCATCCACACGTTTTTGGATGACATTGTCGGGGCGATCGCCGCAGCGGCGGCCAGTCGCCTGGCCCATGCGCATCCGGAGTTGGAAGACGATAATTACTAAGCTTAACCAATTCTTCACCAATCAACGCCGAGGAATACGTATAATAGGGGTACTACAACAAAGGAGTCGGGTATGCAACTGATCGATTTTATTCTGCACATCGATGACCATCTCATCACGATCGTCAACACCTTCGGCAACTGGACCTATCTGATTTTGTTTTTGATGGTGTTCATCGAAACCGGGGTCGTGATCTTTCCGTTCTTGCCGGGGGACTCGCTACTGTTTGCGGCGTGCGCCTTGGCCGCCAACTCGGTTTACCACCTGAACGTCTGGGTCTTCTATGTGATTTTCCTGCTTGCAGCAGTGCTTGGCGACACCGCCAACTACGAGATTGGGAAGCACTTGGGCCTGGCGGCGGAAAACAGTTCGCTGTTTGGACGGCTCATCAACCGAGACAAACTGGCCAGCGCCGAGCATTTTTTCGATAAGCACGGTGGCAAGACGATCGCGATCGCGCGGTTCATCCCGCTGATCCGGACGTTTGCGCCGTTTGTTGCCGGCGGGTCGAACATGCATTATGGCAAGTTCATCCACTACAACTTCTTGGGCGGGTTCTTATGGGTCTCGATGTGTTGCATCGCCGGCTTCTTCTTTGGCAATGTTCCGTTCGTCAAAGCCCACTTCTCCCTGGTCGTTTTGGCGATCATCGCAGTTTCGCTGGTGCCGGTGATCATCACTGCCGTCCGTAGCCGTATCCGCAAACCACAAGAAGCACCGAGTGAAGACTAACGCACCACGCAAAAAGGCCTCGCAGAAAGAAATCTGCGAGGCCTTTTTTAATGGCTGCGGGCATCGCGGCGCCCACGCCAGATGCCGTAAATCATCACGGCTTCAAACAACAGCAAGGCCAGCGCAAAGCAGGCCGAGAAGAAATCTTCGGGCAACACGTTGATGATCGGATCGACCGCGGGGTCAAACAGCCAATCATCATTGCGGAACAATACCTTGTGAAACTGGATGAATACCGCGTTGAAGTTGACCGCCATCAAAGCACCCAACACCAGCGGCACGACCGCCCCAATCTCAAACGGCAACACCAACCGCCAGCGTTCGTGGCGTGCGGCTAAGTGCCGCCAAGCACGCACGCCTGGGATCACCGTCAGGATGAAAACGATAATGTCGAAGATAAACAGCTTCCGCACATCAGCGAAGTGTTGCGCCCCACTAGCAGAACTGGGAAAGTCTTGCATGTGTAGCTTCGGGATCCAAGGGAGCTGCAGGTACGCCATCAGTTGCAGATAGTTGTGATACAGCCGCTCAAACGTCAACCCGCAGGCGCGGGTGAGGCCGTCTTTGAGCACAAATAACGGAAACAACCCGTAAGTCAGCAAGATCGTTGCCCAGACCACCGCGCTGATGATAAACAACCATAAAAGCAGATGCCGCCACCATCTCATGTTCAGACCTCCCAGTCCGCCAGGCTTTCGACTTGATGCGTCGGTTGGATCTTCTGCGCCGCAACGAATTCATGTGTCGAGATCCCAGTGTAAACCAAGAGCTGATCGATGTCGGCGTTGATGCCGGCTTGAATGTCAGTTTTGTAGTTGTCACCGACCATCACCACGTCTTCGCGGCGCAAACCCATCCGTTTCAAACCTTGTTCCATGATGATGGCTTCTGGCTTGCCGATGTAAAACGCCTTTTGTTGAGTGCTACGTTCGACCAAGGCGATCACGGAGCCGGCACCGGGCACGTGGCCACGCTCGTTAGGCAGGTTGGTGTCTGCGTTGGTGCCGATGAACTTTCCTCCACGCTGGATCGCCAGCGTCGCCAGTTCGAACTTGTGGTAGGTGACGTCATAATCCAGGCCGACAACGACATATTCTGGATCGTACTCGTTGAAGGTCAATCCAACGTCGAGCATCGCCTGTTTGAGGCCGATTTCCCCAATGACATACACCGTGTGGCCATGGGCGTCGCCGCCGCAGTCTTGCTGGATCCAAGCCGCCGTCGCCAATGACGGGGTGTAGACCTGGGCCGGCGTCGCGTGCACGTCATGGTTGTCTGCCAAGTTGCGGCACACCGCTTCCGGCGACTTGGTGGTATTGTTCGTTAAGAACAAAAACGGAATGTGTTTGGCCTGAAGGCGGTCGACAAAATCTTTGGCTTCTGGAATGCGCTCCCTGCCACGATACATCGTGCCGTCTAGATCGATCATGTAACCTTTGTAATTGCTTTTCGTCATGTGCTACTCCTGTGGGATTTTTCAGTATAGCTTCTATCCTAACACTAACGCCTGGCCCCGCCTAGAACCCAAACAAGCGTCGAAAGCGCTCAACTTAGAGTTCAAGTCGAGCGCCTCGGCGCTTGTCACTGATCGTTTATTCAGAATCGGTTTCACGCTGGCGGATCGTGAAGTGGCGCTGGCGGGGTTTGGCACCCACCGTTTCCGCCCGGCCGCGTGGTGATGTGGTCGGGCCGGTTTTGCGTTCTTGATACGGCTTGTTCGCGCGCTTACGCCGCCGAGAACGGTTGCCGTCTCGGTGCGGCCGCCGCTTGGGCTTGGTCTCGGGAGCGTCGAGCCGCTGCAGGACAAAGTAGGCACAACCAAAATTGCAGTATTCGTTGAGATAATCCATCAGCGTGTTGATCGTCTGGTCTTTGCTGGCGTGACGGCTGTCAACGTCGTAGAAACCCTTGAGTCGCAACTGGTCATAACCCCAGTCGCCGACGATGTAATCATATTTTTCTAAGATCTCGGTATAACGATTGGCAAACGCCTCGAGATCAAACGGTTGTTTATAGGTGTTGACGACCCGATAGCGCCTGCCGTCGATTGTCAGCAGGTCTTCTGCGACCCGCTCAATGGCAGCCACCGGCTTTGCCGCTGGTTTTTGCACGTCAGTATTCTTCTTAGGCATGGCGTTTTTCCTCCATAGTTGTTCAGTATAACACTACGCCAAGGGGAAATGTTTGGCGAGATAATCGCCAAACACGTCGCGTAAAAACCGCGGGAACAGCAAGTGATTGTCGCCCACGATCTCGATCGTCGGGAAAAACGGAATGAACAAATAATGATCCAAGCCGGTGAGCGTATATGTCTGGGTCAGCTCCAGCGGCTTGCCACAATACAAGACCTGGCGCTTGGGCGTCACCTGCAGCTGGCGCCAGGCGAGCTCACCGAAGACCTTGCCACGAAAGCTCATCCCAATCAGATGGAAATGCTCCAAGAAGCGCCGGTTCTTCTCACCTTCCATCACCAGTCGCCACAGGTCTGCCCCGCGCAACGTGATGGTCATCAAATGCATGGCATGAGGCAACATCGCGTGCAAGTCCGCCTTGGTGACAACGCCTGCTTTCAGCGGTTGCAAGAACAATCCGGCGTTGAGCATCGCCGCTTGGGTGCCGCCGGCTTCAGCGACGGCCTCAAGCCCCAACGTCAACAGCGGTGACGGCCGATCATAGGCGATCGCATAAGCATGCGGGAGCTTGGCCACCGGTTGCGCCGCGAGCTTGGCAATGCCTTTTTCCCGCCAAGCTCGCGTTTGGTCGGCTTCGTCTGCTACCGGCGGTAAGTCTTCAAAAGCTGTCGTCTCTGCCTTGCTGGCCGTGAGATGGTGCATGGCGTCTAGCAAAAGCGTGATTTTGCCCACGTGTTGGCCGTGTTTGCCAGCCGCCGTCAGCAGTGTCTGGTGACACCACTCCCCGTCTGGCAACAGGTGGTGCGTGTGGCCGCCCACGATCACATTGATCTGTGGGTAATGCTCAGCCAGATAGCGGTCTGCCGGCAACCCAAGGTGTGACAGGCAGACTAACACGTCATAGGTGCCACCGATAGTCTGCAGCAAATCTGGCAATACCGCCTCAACCGGCCGCACCTGCCAGCCGTTGGGAGAATAACTCAGAAAATACGGGGCCGTGAAGCCAATGATCGCCACTCGGGTACCATCGTCAGTCGTCTTGTAAACCACCGGCTTGGCCCAAGCCGGCCGCGTACCGTCTTCTTCAAACAAATTGGCCAGCGCCACCGGAAACTGCGCGTCTGCATACAACGCCTCCAGCGCCTGGTGGCTGTTACCAACGCCTTCGTTGTTGCCGATCGTCACCGCGTCATAGCCGGCGGCGTTCAACAAGTCGACGTTGAAGTGCCCGGCGGTCGCCTCTGTCAGCGGATGTTCACGATCCATCGCATCCCCGTCATCCATGATCAAAACCGCTGCCCCGCGAGCAGTCGCCGCCGCCTTTTGCTGGCGCAACCATTGCGCGATCCGCGGCCAGTGCTCGACGTGTGAGTGTAGGTCGTTCGTATGTAGAATCACCAATTCTGCCATTAATCTCCCACCTTCCTACCTTAATAGTAAGGCCCGTCACCAATTCTGACAACTGTAGTCAAAAACACCGCGACACGCCTATAAGGCTGGATCGCGGTGTTAATGCAAAGCGACGCTTGAATTGTCATGATGTTGCTTGCACAAGAGCTTCAAAGCGGGTGGCAAGTTCAGATTGGGCGTCTGGCTGCAACAACGGCATCAACTGCGGCCAAAAGCTCAAGCGAAAATACGCTGACGAAAAGCCGTGGTGTTCCAGTTTGCGAAAGCCTAAGGTAATCAACCCATTGACTTGCCCGAGATTTTCCGGGTCGGTGCTGGCCAAAACATCGCGTCGCAATGATTGAAGCGCGTCGATATCAACTGCTGCCATGATGCCACCTCCAAGCTGGTATAATGACAGTTTATCTAGAATTACATTAAAAATCAATGTGAAATTACTTATTTTTTAACATTTTCTGTTTAGCCTGAAACATTTCGTGGATCTCTGCGGCACTCAGCGGGCTTCCCCAAGGCAGCGGCTGGCCGAGCAACTCCCGCTCTGGCGCATCCACGCCGACGTTGATATTTTCTGCGATTGGGACACTGTTGTGGTGAATATGCCCATGGAGGTTGAGCGTCTGCTTGGTGATGCCCAGCAACAACGGATAATGGGTCATGATGAACTGCGTGTGATCGTCTTTGATGATTGTTCCCACTGAATGAAAGCTGAACTTCGCCTGGCCATGCCAACCCGGGTCGTTTTTGGCTAAAAACTTGAACAGTTGCTGATAGTCATGGTTGCCTTTGATAAAGGCGATGCGGCCGTTGAGTTGCTTCAAGATGGCAAACACCATGGCATCAGTCGGAACGGCTTCTGGGTTCATCGCAATATCGCCAAGGTGATAAACCACGTCGTTGTCATCAACACGGGCATTCCACGCTGTGATCATCGCGTCATTCATTGCGGCTGTCGATGCGAACAGGCGCGGAGCGAAGTCGTTAACCCCGAGCAGATCGTGATGGAAAAAATGTGTGTCTGCGATAAAAAAATTCATGATTGCCTCCTAGCCGCCTGGGCCTGGCGCCTGCGCACGACCCACATCGTGATCGGCACCGTCAACGCGACGGCGATCACGGAAAATAAGACTTGAATTAACTCTCCCACAAAGATCTGATTGTTCAAGATCTGCCACAGCGGATATTTGAGCTGGGTAAACCAGATGAACAAAGCGGAAAAGCCGCCGAAAAAGCCGAAGAACAAGGTGTTTAGTGCTGTGCCGATGATTGTCGTCTCAATTTCACGCAAACCGGCGACCGTCGCCGCATCCCCGAGCTCGATCACGCCAGCGGCAACGGCACACGCCGCTTCTGCGATTGCCCCTAGGGTCCCGAGCAGGCCGGTAGCAACCAGCACCTTCGTGAAGGAAACCCCGATATAAACCGAGAACCCTTCCAACGTCT
Source organism: Lacticaseibacillus boliensis (assembly GCF_054784775.1). Classification (NCBI taxonomy): domain Bacteria; kingdom Bacillati; phylum Bacillota; class Bacilli; order Lactobacillales; family Lactobacillaceae; genus Lacticaseibacillus; species Lacticaseibacillus boliensis. The sequence continues at coordinate 32,713 of NZ_BAAIHN010000026.1, read as the reverse complement.
CCGAGTCTTCAGGCCCAAAACCAGCGGTGGCAGATAGCTTGACACCAACCAGCACGACCACCAACACCCCGGCCATCACCAATAGCGAGGCGACAAACGCCGGTCCGGCGACTTCACTGCGGTCGGTCCCCATGAAGATCGTCGTCGCCAACACCGCCAGTCCGATCACAACAGCGACAGCCACCGGGTCAAAACCTCCGGCCATCAAGACCACCGCGATAATCATCAACAACGTGTTCAGCATCAAGGCGAAGAAATTTTTCAGCCCTTGGCGACCGCCGACCAGAAGCATCAAGACCAACAACACCAAAACCAAAGCCAGCATCGTGCTCATGCTGTCTGCCTCCCTTTACGATCTTGCCACCATGCGGCCGCGGCGGCCAAGCCGCTAGTCAACGGGATCGCCAACACGATGCCAAACGCGGAAATCAGCGATTGGGCAAAGCCCAGCCCCATCACCCAAGACACGGTGGTGCTGATCGCATTGCCGTTGCGCAACCACAACACCGCTTCAGCGAACGTCTCAGCGATAAAAATCATAAATAACACCGCGATCAGCGGCCCCATCACGTTGCGTCCGATCGCCATGCCTGCCTGCATCCGGGCTTTAGCACCGGTTTGCAGCTGCAAGATCGCCACGGCGATGTCAGAACATTCATCGAGCACCGCGCCCAGCGACCCGATGATGATCTGGACGAAAAACAGCAATTGTGGCGCCTGGGTGACGTACTTCACCGTTTCCAGGTGCAGGTCCTTGTACCCGGTCGCGACAAAAATCGCATAGCCTAACAAAACGGCCAGCCCGGTCGCCAAGATCGTCGCCGCGCTGACAATCATCGCCAGTGGCTTGAAGCCTACGACAAACAAGGTCGTAATCACAGCAAACACCACCGCCACGCCGGCAAACAAGGCGAATGCCAGCACCTGATGGCTGGCGATTTCAACGTGCAGCGCCAAGACAAACACCACCGCGTTAGCCGTGATCGAGGCCAAGGTCAGCCACAGGTGTTTGCGCATGATCAGACCTAACAAAACCACCGTCGCCGCCAACAGCCCGAATAACATGGCATCGCGCTTGATGTTTGAAATCGTGTAGTGGCCCGCACTGTTTCTGGTCAAAAACACCTGTGTCCCAACGCCGATACGGGTGTCTTCGGCGCCGCTTCGTGAATATGTGTTCGATAGCGTCAGGCGCTGCCCGCGCGCCTTGGTATTCAACAGATGGGCGGAGAGTTTCTGAGTCGTGGTCCGGTCATGGTTGTTGAAGTTATCGACTTGTGGCGTCGTGCGGGTGACCGTCGCCGCATCGATGCGCGCCAGCGGCTGGGTGTACAGCGGTGCGGTGAACTGCATCCCCAGCCACACGGCCACAAACGCGACCAGCGGCAGAAACCATTTGAGCGCCTTCATCCGATATGATTCTGGCTTAGAATTTCTTCATAAGCCGTCTTGACCGGCCCGTCCGGTTTCTCCCAGACGTCCCATTTGGTCAGGTTCACAGCCGGGATGTCGTAGTGGTCGTTGATATAAGCCTCGTATTTACGCACCGCGTTGGAGCGGGGGATGTTCAACTGGATGATCCGCACCGACTTGATCAAATGCTCCAGCGCCGCTTTTTCCGCGCGTCCATTCATCAAGATGTTGCCTAACTCAAAATAGCGCGTGCCATCGTTCAAGGTGATTTCTTGAACCAGGTCGAACACAAATTTCTCTTCGCTCACAATTGTACCTCCTATGAATTTCGTGATATTGTCAATAGGCAAAGGAGCCTATTATGTCAAAAAGTCTGATCATTGCCGCCTGGTGCGCCTTGTACTTAGCCTTATGTGGCTTCGTTGTCGTTGGCCACCGCGGCGACCCACTGCATGCCCCTGAAGAAACCTTTCAAAGCGATAAAGCCGCCTTCACGGCAGGGGCAAATTATGTTGAACTCGACATTCAAGAATCCAAAGACGGCGTGCTGGTGATCCAACACGACCCGACGCTGTTGCGTACGACCGGTAGCGACGTGACGATTGCCAGCTCAAACTTCGCGCAAATTCAGCAATATCATACCAAAAATGGCGAGTCAATTCACAGTCTCGAGGAACTCTTCAAACATTATCAAGATTCCGACACCAAATTTTTGATCGAAACCAAGATTGAAAAAGGCGTCCCGCATCCTCAATTAGAGAAGAAGCTGGCCGCTTTAGTCATCAAATACCACATGCAAAAACGGGTGATGTTCCATTCGTTTTCACTCAAGTCCCTGAAGCGACTGCAAAAATTGCTGCCAGACGTGCCGCGGATCTTCATTGTCGGTTCGCTAAAGCGGATCACCTTCGCGGTTTTCCCGTATGTCACCGGCATCAATATCTCGAGTAAGTTAGTCACGGCCAAGTTAGTGTCTGATCTCCACCACATCGGCCAGAAAGTCTACGTCTGGGATGAAATGAACGAAAACCGTCAGAAATGGCGCTGGCTGGTCAACATCCCGATCGACGGCGTCGTCACGAACTACCCGCACCTCGCCTACGAATACCAGGCATTGACCAAAGATGCCCAAAGTCATCCGGTGTCTGCCTTGGCAACCAACAACAGTACCCAAAAGCTGGCGGTGTACATGAATCCTTATCAGCCAATCGCGCGGCATGAGCAAGTGGCACCAGGCGCGACGTTCACCGCGCTGAAGGCCGTGACGTCAAAGCATCGCACCTATTATCAAATCGGAGACAACGCCTTTGTCGCCAGCACCACCGTCAACCTCGCACCCTGGGCCGGTTGGGCTAACCTGCTGGTCGGCCAAGCCGCGCGGATCGCCAGCACCCCAGCTTGGCGGGTCCCGCTACGCGCCGCGCCGACTGCAACGAGTGCGCAAGTCGGCTGGGCCCAAACCAACACCCGCGAGTCGATCCAAGCCGTCAAGCTGGTCGGCCACCAAGTCTGGTGTCAGCTTTCCAGTGGCTGGGTCAAGGCCCAACAACTCAAGGTTGCCCCACGTCTGAGTGACGCGACCACCTGGCTGCAGCAATTCAACCAGGCACGAGAACTCACCCATCCGCAGCTCGGCCTCGGCCAGATGCCTGACGATGTCTGCTTGAATCTCGAAGCGCTTGGCATGACACTACCGTAAGCATGTGCTACGCTTAAGTTAATCTTACAATAAAGGCGGGATCATTATGACCATCAATTGGCAGGCAGAAGCAGCCAAATACCAAGATGCCCTGATTACAGACCTCAAGACCCTTGTTGCAATTCCTTCAGTCCGTGACATCGACAACGCCACCTCAGATGCCCCGCTGGGCCCAGGCCCGGCAGCGGCGCTCAACGCGATGCTGGCGCTTGCCAAACGTGACGGGTTTACCACCAAGAACATCGAAAACGTCGCCGGCCGCATTGAATTTGGCACCGGCACTAAGACCTTGGGCATCCTCGCGCACATGGATGTCGTCCCGGCCGGTGACGGGTGGACCAGCGATCCTTTTCGCGTCGAGATCCACGGCGACCGCATCTACGGCCGCGGCACCGCCGACGACAAGGGTCCGAGCTTAGCGGCCTATTACGCCTTGCGCCTGCTCAAAGACCAAGGCTTCGTGCCGAAACAGCAGATTCACTTCATTATTGGCACCGACGAAGAGTCCAACTGGTACGGAATGGATCGCTATCAGGCCAACGCCACGATGCCAGATTACGGCTTCTCGCCTGACGCGGAATTTCCGATCATCAACGGTGAAAAAGGCATCAGCACCTTGACCTTGACCTTCAACGCGACCCCAGAGGCGCCAAGCCAAGTGCAACTGGTGGCTTTTGATGCCGGGTTGCGCGTGAATATGGTACCCGCCAGCGCCGACGCCGTTTTGCTTGGTGAACTACCGGCGGACTGGCAACAACAAGTTGCAGATTACGCCAGCGCCCACCACCTCACCGCCAGCATCGACGACACCGCCGACGGCTGGCATCTGCATCTAAACGGCGTCGGGGCGCATGCGTTAGAACCCAACGCCGGCGTCAACGCCGCCACGCACCTGGCGAACTTAATTGCCCCTTGGGTCGATGATCCGAGTGGGCGCCAATACCTCACGACCATCGCCGATTTCTTACACGAAGACTCCCGCGGCCACAACCTGCACATTGCATACACCGACGCGGTGATGGGCGAACTTACCGCCAGCCCGGATCTGTTCACCTACCAGCCGGAAAGCGAACAGTCGGTCGCCATCAACGTCCGCTATCCGCAAGGCACTGACTTGGCCACCATCCAAAAGCAGATGCAAGAAACGCTTGGGCCCATCGCAGAAGTTACCATCACTGACGCCGGGCACACTCCACATTATGTCGCCGGCGACACGCCGCTGGTCCAAACCTTGTTGCAAGTCTACCAAGACCACACCGGCCACGCCGGCCATGAACAGGTCATCGGCGGCGGCACTTACGGGCGGATCTTACCAAACGGGGTAGCTTTTGGCGCGATGATGCCCGGCCGTGAAAACGTCATGCACCAAGCCAACGAATACATGCCGCTGTCGGATCTCTCGGCCGCCGTTGCGATCTACGCCGATGCCATCTATCGGCTCACCAAATAGGAGCTAGTCATGTTCACTGCTGAAAGTCTCAAGCGCCGGCTGCCATCAAGCCTTGCTGACGTTGCAATCACCACTTATGACGCCATCACTTCAACCAACAAAGTCGCCGCCGACAAGCTCGTTAAAACGCCTGGACGGCTGTGGCTAGTGGCGGATCATCAAACCGCAGGCGTCGGCCGACACGGCAAGGGCTTCTTCTCACCGGCGCACACCGGACTTTACATGACTTACGGCGGCTTCACCACCACCCCGGCGACGTTGTCGTTAATCACCCCTGCCGCAGGCGTCGCCTTGCAGCAAGCCGTGCAAAGCGTGCTGGGTGTGACTACTGCCATCAAGTGGGTGAACGACGTGTTGCTAGACGACAAAAAGGTCGCCGGCATCTTAGCAGAACGGCTGGGCAACGGCCAGGTGCTGGTGGGAATCGGGATCAATGTCGCCCCGAGCACAACCCGGCCTGACGTCCCCATCGATCTGCCGGTGGGTAGTTTGTTGTCGGCGCTCCCAACAAAAGCCTGTCGTGAAGCCCTCGCAGCAGCGTGGCTGGTGACCTTCGACCACTTATTGGCGGCACCTGCAACCATCATGCCGCAGTACCGCCAGCACGCCGCGTGGCTACACCGCACCGTCACGCTCTCCGGCCTGCATACGCCACAAAGCGGCACGATCGCAGGCTTCGGCGATGACGGCGCCTTACTGCTGAAAACCGTCGAGGGCATCCAAGCGTTCACCAGCGGTTCGATCCGCTTAGCATAGTTTGACCATGCAAAAAGGCTGTGACTTTTGTCACGGCCTTTTTGCAATATTCAGCTTACTTTAAGCAACCTGGGTAGCTCGGTTAACGCCGACAACGTGTAGGTCGGTTGATGCGGTCCAACGTTGGGCAAGCGGTGCGGGTTGAACCACGCAGAATCCATGTGGGCGTTGTAACCACCTTGAATATCAGATGTCAGCGAATCTCCGATGATCAAGCTGGTGTGCGGGTCGTAGTCTGGCACCCGCGTCGCCACATGCTTGAAAAAGGCCGGTGACGGCTTGGGCGATCCGATCGTGTCGGAAACGAAGATATCTGTAAAATACCCGATCAAATGACTCTTGCGCAACCGGAAGCGCTGGGCGGACTCGAAGCCGTTGGAGACGATGTAAAGCTTGTAAGCGGCCAATTGTTGCAACATCGTCGACACGCCGGGCAACACCACTGCCTGCTGGTTGACCGTCTTAAAATAATATTGTTCCGCAGCTTGTGGGTCCCCTGACAAGTGCAAGGCGGCAAACGTCTGCGGCATACGCTGGGCAAAAATCGCCTCTCGTGAGATCTCACCGCGTTCATAGCGCCGCCACAATGCGGCGTTGATCTTCAGATACGTTGCTTCCAGCTGCGGCGTGTAAGCAATGTGTTGGCGTGCGAAAGTCAGCTTCAAGCTGGCGAGCTCCCCTGCTTCAAAGTCCAACAGCGTGTCATCAACATCGAAAAATAAATTGCGATACATGCGGTTTCCTCCAATAGTCGTTAACCTTAAGCTAACACACGCGATGAACGTTCGTCTAGATGTAAAAGGACTGTAATCACATGGTGTTGCGGGTTTAATGGCACTCGAGGGCATCTAATGATAAAATGAGCCATATTGCACAAATTCAAAAGGTGGGAAAAATGTGAAGACGCTCAAAACGTGGTTGAAAGCCCGGTGGGACGCATTAATCACTCGGCTAGACACGCGTGTCCGCGCCAATAAAGCGGACCCGGCACTACCGCCGTTGTCCGGTAAGACTTGGTCGTTATATGTCGATATCGTTTTACAATCGATCAAGACGATCGTCTATTATATCGCGGCAGTTGTCGCCATCGGTGGCGTTTTTGGTATCGGGTTGTTAGCCGGCTATTTTGCCGCGATCGTCAACGACACGCCTGTGCCTAGCCGCACGGCGATGCAGCGGACCTTAAGCAATGTTGAACAATCGACAAATCTTTATTTTGCCGACAATGTGGAACTCGCTCACGTGAAATCCGACCTGATCCGCGACACCACCGACTTGAGCAACATATCGCCGTGGGTGCAAAAAGCGATCATCGCAACCGAAGATGACGACTTTTATACCAATTCTGGGGTCTCCCCGAAATCGGTCATCCGAGCCGTGTTCTCTGAATTCTCCGGCGTCGGTAGCCAAACCGGTGGCTCGACGTTGACGCAACAAGTGGTGAAGTTGCAGTTTCTTAATTCTGAAACGACGTTCAAGCGCAAGGTGACTGAAATCATGTACGCCTTGCGGTTGAATCACTTCTTCTCTAAGAAAAACATCTTAGAGTCGTATCTGAACATCGTGACGCTCGGCCGTAACAACAAAGGCCAAAACATCGCCGGGGTGCAAACCGCGGCTGAAGGGTTGTTTGGTAAATCTGCCAAAGACTTGAATATGCCGGAATCTGCGTTTATCGCCGGTTTGCCGCAGAGTCCGAGCGTTTACACACCGTATACCGCAACCGGCAAGCTCAAAGCCGATCTGTCTGCCGGCATTGCTCGCCAGCACACCGTGTTGTTCCGAATGTATCGTGACGGCTCGATCAGCAAGAAACAGTATGACGACGCTTTGGCGTTCGATCTGAAGGCTGACTTTAAAGGCCACGACACGGTCAACGACGACAACACGACCAAGTACGCTTATGTGTATAACATGGTGACGTCTGAAGCCAAGTCGATCTTGGCCTTGCAACTGGCCAAACAAGACGGTCTCACCCAAGCCGATCTCAACAAAGACACGGCTTTGGACAATCAATACCTCTCGGCCGCGGAAGTGTTGCTGACAACCAAGGGTTATCAGATCCACTCGACGATCAACAAGCAGGTCTATGACAGCATGCAGTCGGTCGTCAAGAGTAGCGCCAACACCTTCGGGACGACTTACACCAGCAGCGACATCGATCCGGAAACCGGCGAGTACACCACCACCGAAGAACCGGTCCAAAACGGCTCCGTCTTGTTGGACAACAACACCGGCGCGGTGATTGGCTTCGTCGGTGGCGTGTCTGGCGAGTTGAATCACATCTACACCACCCGCTCGCCTGGGTCGTCGATCAAGCCACTAGCCGTATACGGCCCCGCCGTCGAAAACCAGCTGATCGGTTCACAATCGATGCTGGCCGACTTCAAGACCCACTTCCCCAACAACTATTCTGTGACTGACTACGGCGGTCAGATCCAAAACAAGTTCATCTCCGCCACCGACGCGCTTGCGCAGTCGTACAACATCCCGGCGGTCAACTTGTATGACAAGGTGCGCCAGTCCGTCAACGTCAAGTCCTACATGACCAAGTTAGGCATCCATACGCTGACTGCCAACGACTACTCCCAACTCGGCCTCGCCCTTGGCGGGACCGACTACGGGGTGACGGTCGAAGACCAGGCCAGCGCGTATACCACCTTTGAAAACAGTGGGAACCACACCGACGCGTTTGTCATCGATAAGATTGTCGATCCCGGCGGCAACGTCGTTTATCAACATAAAACCAAGAACACCCGCGTCTTCAGCCCAGCCACGACCTACATCATGCAAAAGATGATGCACCAAGTCGTCGCCAAAGGGACCGCGGCCAGTCTCAACTATCAGTTGAGCTTCAACACCAACAACCTGATCGGTAAAACCGGGACGTCTAACGATTACAAAGACATCTGGTTTGTCGGCGCCACCCCTGGTGTCACCTTAGCCAGCTGGATCGGCTATGATAACGCCAATGGCACCCAGTACAATCTGTCGAGTTCCGCCAGCGACATCAACCTCACTTACTGGGCGAAGTTGGCCAATGCTGCTTACCGGATCATTCCGAACACCTTCAAAGCGGATGACACGGCATCGATGCCATCAACGGTTCGCAGTGAAACCGTCAGCAAGCAAACCGGTCAAAAGACCGGTAACGTCACCTTCGATGGCAGGTCTTATAACACCGCAGGCGACACCACGACCAGCTTGTTCAACGATACTTCTGCAAATTCCGCGAGTCCGGAATTTGCCATCGGTGGTACCAGTGAAAACTATAAGCAATTCTGGGATCATCTCGACGGCACCAGCAACGGTTACGGCAACGTCACCACTACCGGCTCATCGAGCACAAACCAATAGTATTCAAAGAAGCCTCCGCAACGCGGAGGCTTCTTTTTGTTGGTAAGTATAAAAAAACAACCAGTCGCAACATGCGCCTGGTTGTTTGCGCTTAACGCGTTGACTTGCGGCTGGTGATGTCGAAACCGAGGCGAATGGTCTTAGCGTCGATTTCTTCTTTATTCATCATCTTGGTCAACAAGCGCATCGCAACCGCACCGATATCATACAGTGGCTGGTCGATGGAGGTCATCTGCGGACGCGCCATCTCGGTGAGCTTGGTGTTGTTGGAAGTGATCAGCTCAAAGTCGCCCGGCACAGAAACGCCTGCGTCAAGCGCACCGTCTAACACCCCGAAGGCGAGCTCGTCGTCGCCAACCAAAGCGGCGGTAGCACCAGCCTTTTGCAACTGCTTGAAGACCGCCAACCCGGCGTGGTAGCTAGCTTCAGATTCGAAGACCAACGATTCGTCGTAGGCCAAGCCGGCCTTAGACAGCGCCTGCTTGTAGCCTTGCAAACGGTATTGGCCGTTGATCGGCTGGGTCAGCGGGCCGGTGACCAAGGCTACCTGCTTGTTGCCGGAGTCGATCAGCTGGGTCGTTGCGGCTTCAACTGCAGCAACATAGTCGATGTTGACGGAACCGACTTGTTCGTCAGGATCAACCGAGCCAGCCAAAACGATTGGGGTCTTGGAGCGGGAGAATTCTTGGCGGATGCTGTCAGAGATGTCGTGACCCATGTAGATCAAGCCATCAACTTGCTTGGCCAGCAAGGTGTTGAGCACTTGCACTTCTTTTTGTGAGTTCTCATCAGAGTTAGCCAAAATGATGTTGTACTTGTACATTGTGGCCACGTCGTCGATCCCCCGCGCCAGGCTGGAGAAGAACATGTTGGTGACATCAGGGATGATGACCCCAACGGTCGTGGTTTTCTTAGAAGCCAAGCCACGTGCCACGGCGTTAGGCCGGTAATCAAGCTTGTCGATGACTTCCAAGACCTTCTTGCGGGTGGCCGGCTTAACGTTCGGATTGCCGTTAACAACCCGTGAAACTGTAGCCATTGAGACGTTGGCTTCCCGGGCCACGTCATAAATTGTAATTGTTTGTTTTTCCATGATTGTAACTCCCTCGGTTCGTTGAATACACTACATGTGCTTAATTTACAATTCACTCTAGCAGACTATATACGGGAATGCAAGCGGTTTACTGAATTTTTCAAAGAAATTTTCATGTAGGCTTTTCAGAAAGCCGTCATAACAGCTTTCATGCTATACTGGAACAGAATAAGTCACCATTAAAAAGGAGCGCGATCTGTATGAATCAACAACTCACTATGTTGCAGCAATGGGTCCAAGATCAACACTTAGATGTTGCTTACATCTCCAATTTCACCAACATCAACTACTTCACCGGCTTCTTCCAAGATCCCGAAGAACGGGTGACCGGCCTGTTCGTTTTTCCTGATCACGAACCGTTCCTGTTCACCCCGGCCTTGTCGATGGAGGCGGTGCGCAAGGCTGGCTGGCAATATGACGTTTTCGGCTATCTGGACCACGAAGATCCTTTTGCCTTGATTGCGGAACACATCCGCGAGATCAACCCGAACCCACTGCGTTGGGGCATCGAAAAGCTTGACTTGGCGGTCGGCAAATTTGAAGCCATCATGAAGCAGTTCCCGCAGGCGACCTTCCCGGCTGATGCCAGTACCAAGATCCAGCAATTTCAGTTGGTCAAGACGCCAGCAGAGATCAAGCTTATGGAAGAAGCCGGCAAGCAAGCCGACGCCGCTTTTGCCGCTGGGTTTGCCGCACTTGAGGCTGGCCGCTCTGAACAAGCGGTGGTCGCGGAAATCGAATACGCGATGATGAAACAAGGCGTCATGCACATGTCGTTTGACACCATCGTCCAAGCCGGCGTCGACGCCGCAGATCCTCACGGCGGTCCTGAAGCCACACCGGTTCAACCCGGCGAGCTTGTGTTGTTCGATCTGGGCACCAACAACCACGGCTACATGTCAGACGCCACGCGGACGATCGCGTTTGGCGGCGACGTGTCCCCGAAGGCCAAAGAGATCTTCGATGTCTGTTTAGAAGCCCAGCTAACCGCCCAAGCCGCTGTACGCCCCGGCCTCACCGCCGCTGCGCTTGATAAAATTGCCCGCGACGTGATCGAAAAAGCCGGCTATGGTGAATACTTCAACCATCGTCTCGGCCACGGCATCGGGATGTCTACGCACGAATTTCCTTCGATCATGGAAGGCAACGATATGGAACTCGTACCTGGCATGTGCTTCTCCATTGAACCTGGCATCTACATTCCGGGTGTCGCCGGCGTCCGCATCGAAGACTGCGTCCACGTCACCGCCACCGGTTGCGAACCGTTCACGCACACACCTAAGGAATTCCAAGTCATTAAGTAACGTACAAAGAGGCCTGCTAGAGGCCTCTTTTTTTTTGCTGCCGATTTGATTGATTATATCCTGATATTCACCCAGGAGAAGGGCTCTGCGATAGAAGGCTAGCTGGAACGGAAACGATGCGCCTGAGCCCGCCTCCCGTCCCTTACGTTGGCATCTCAAACACCCAAAGTGACAGTTATCAAGATCGTAACATCTATCGTTTACATGAATTTAAGCTATTCTCTATTCGCGTATGATCAATGCATTAATCTGCAATCGCTAAAGCCGGCATGTCCACAAAAATGAAAAACAAGCAGTCTATCGAGTGGGGGCGCATGCAACGGAAGCAGGTCAATCTGACGTGGTGGCATAGTTGTTGGCGACTCGTCGCCACACAACTAGCGCAGGTGAAGATCCACTCGTAGCGTAGCGGAGAGTTAGCTTCACCGAGCACCGCCTCCACGACGGATTGAACCTGCTGGAGTTGCTTGCACCCCCCACGGTCTCTATGCGCCGACAATCAACGCCAAACAAAAACAGGGCAAGCCGCAATGGCCTGTCCTGCTGTTTACATCATTTTAAGCTTAAGCTTCTGGTTCGTCTGGTGTGTCAGTTGTGTCAGCCGCCGGTGTTTCTGGGGTTTGGGCAGGCTTTTGGGCTTCTGGCGTCGGGTCTGGTTGGGCGTCGTCTGTGTCGGCCGGCTTGTCGTCATCAGCGTCTTTGGCTTGGGCGAAGGCGCTCTTGCCGTCTAACACGATGTCGTCAAAATCGTTGTCTGTCGCTACTTCTGGTGCCTTGGTCAGCTCTTCTTTGAGCGCGTCGGTTTGGGCGTCGTAAGTCGCCAAGTCGTCGTCTTTGGTGTGCACCTTGTCTTTAAACGTACCCACCAGATCGGTAGCAGATTCGCGCCAGTCTGCGGTAGCGTCTTTGGCATAATCATAGTAATTCGCCGCGCGGTCAGCCAAATCGTCTTTCTTTTGGCCAAACTTGCGCCGCAATTCGTCTGATGTCTGCGGGGTCAGTAAGTAGGTCGTCGCTAACGCACTGGTTGCGCCAAGAATGAAGCCTAAGAAAAAGTGTCCTTTTTTAGCCATAAAATTGCCTCCCTTAATCGCGTCCGTCTTTCTTCTTCAACATGTTCATTGCTGCCTTACCAACTTTTGCTGCAACGGTCACTTTAGTCGCGTTGGCGGCGCCGGTAGTCACCTTCTCCGCCAGATTACGGCTGGCAGTATTGAGATCCGAAACGCTTTCGCCAAGTTCACCGATCGCATCAAACACCGGGTCGATAGCGGCGACTTTGCCGTTCACATCCGCCAACAAGGTGTTGGACTTCGTGAGCAATGCCTCGACTTCTCCAGTCAGCGCGCCAAGCTCGCCGTTGACAGTGCCTAACGTCGAATTGACCTCAACCACCGTTTGTCGTACCTCTTTGGTCACGCCGGCGATTTTGACCCCGATGACAAGGACTGCCAAGGCGATGATCAAAAATGCGATTGCCGCGATTAACCCGGCAATTCCTCCTAACGTCATGCAACACCCTCCTTATCCGCAATGCGTAAACCGCATACACGGCTTAATACTTTAAGAATATCATCATTGCCAATGGCGTTCAAATCATAGTCGCTTTTTGGTACTATTGTTTATATCAACTTAGCTCCCGAAAGGACCGCCATGTTTCTTCTGACCCAAACCAAAAACCTCAAACAACAAACCAACATTCTCATCCGCTACTTCGATAAAATCGACTGGGACGCGGTTTTCAACCGTCTCGTCACCGTCGTCGGCGAGATCGTCTTCTTCACCGTCTTGTTTCTTGTCATTCGCAGCATCGGCAAGCGGCTGATCACCCGCGGCTTTTTATCTTATAAAAATCGCAGCCGCCTGAGCAGCACTCGCGTCGATACGATGCGGACGTTGATTACCAACATCTATTCCTACACCGTCATCTTCTTTTACTTCTATGCAGTGTTGTCGGTCCTCGGCGTTCCCGTCGGCACCCTGATCGCCGGCGCCGGGGTCGTCGGGATTGCCTTAGGCTTAGGGGCACAAGGCTTTGTTTCCGATGTTGTGACTGGGATCTTCATCATCTTGGAAGGCCAGTTCGACGTCGGCGACGCCGTGAAACTGGGTGCCATCTCCGGCACCGTTACCTCTGTCGGCCTGCGCACCACCATCGTCAAATCCAACGACGGTACCGTCAACTTCATCCCCAACCGCAACATCACCATCGTCTCCAACCTCTCACGCAGCCAGATGCAGGTGCTGATCGACCTGCCGGTTGCGCCTGACGTCGACCTAGAAACTGTGCGTTCGGTACTCAACGACGTCAACGCAGAGCTGACGCCGCAAACGCCCAGCATCGCCGACGGCCCTGACCTGTTGGGCATGTCTGCTGTGGGCGACGGCACGTTCGTTTTCCAAGTCGTCATGCACGTCAACAACGGCGAGCAGTTCGCCGTCCAGCGCAAGTTCTTGGCCGCTTATCTTAAAGCCTTGGCCGAAGCCGGGATCGATATCCCCTCACCAAAGTTGAATCTGTCTAGCGGCAAGGACTAGCCGTCGCAATGGGGCTGTGGCTTTTGTCACGGCCCTATTTGTTTGGGCTTCGGCTAGGACAGCACACGCCGATATGTATAATTATATCATCGTTATGCCACATTATTATGATGTAAAGTATTATGAAAGAGATTTTTAAAGCGTTATTTCCGATTAATTGTTTATTGTATTTTCATGTGATTCACGTTAAAATATGACCAAGTTCTCGACTCATCTTGTCTCAGGTTGGCCAACCGCTCCGCCGTCGAGAACCAAACATCATCACGGGGAAGGACTTTCATTATGAGGGAACAGCAAGATCATCATCCGACCACTGATCCGACACCTAATCCACAGGTGACGATCAATAATCAAGTTGTTGCACCACGCAATTCACTCGGAACTGCAGGTTTCATTCTTGCACTTATTGGGATATTCACGAGTTGGGTCCCGGTTTTAGGCTGGTTGGTCTGGTTGATTGGGGCCATCTTATCAGTCGTCGGCCTTTTCCACTCGCCAAAGGGGATGGCGATCGCCGGTACGATCATTTCATTCTTCGACGTCATAGTCTTGGTTGCCTTAGTTGGGACGTTAGCGGCGCTATTCTAAAGTTCAAAAATCCCGCGCTGCGAAATTAATCGTAGCGCGGGATTTTTGTTTCGTGTGCTCAGTGCGTAACTTTCTCACGCGGTTGGACGCAATAATAGCGGTCGAGGTTGTGACCGATATAATTGATGCCTTTCATCACCTCACGCCGCGTCACGATGCCGGTGAAGGTGTGATCGGCTTGGACGACAGGCAAGAAGGGATGGTCGACGAGCAGGTGCAAGACGTTTTCGATGTCATAAGGGTTGTCGATCGTCGGGACGTCGGTTTCCATCACGTCGCCGACGCAATGCTGATCAAGCGCGTCGATGTTGAGGTCGTCGAGCCCCAGCATCGTGTCGGTGATCATCGCCAGCGACAGCAGGCCTTTGAAATGGTCGTCGTTGTCGAGCACCGGAATCTTAGCGTAGCGCACCTTCGTCAACACCAAGAAGGCGTGGCGCAAGGAATTGTCGCAGTTAACGCTGGCAACCACGTCCCCTGGGATCATGAAGTGGTTGCGGTTTTCTATCATCATATGGTCGATTGCTTGGTTGAGCATGTACACACTCCTTTTTGTTCCTTCTTCATTCTACATCATCGAAGCGTGGTAGCGCATCCATTAGCAAAAAACTTTACAGAGGCTTAATCGTCCTATACTATAATTCTATAAGTTGGTAAAATGTTATCGTATGCTAACTTTTACACGGAGGAAAATAATGACATACGACTTAGGCGTGCGCTTAGCCGCAGAATTCATCGGGACAGCGATCATGGTGGCGCTCGGCAACGGAGCTGTTGCAAATGTTGATTTAAAAGGCACAAAAGGCAACGGCTCGGATTGGATGCTGATCGCCGTCGGGTATGGCGCCGGGGTCATGATTCCAGCGATGATCATCGGCGGAATCTCGGGCAACCACATCAACCCGGCCTTCACCATTGGCTTGGCGATTTCAGGCATGTTCCCGTGGGGCGAGGTCATGCCTTACGTCCTGGTCCAGTTTGCCGGTGCGATGTTCGGCCAGCTCGCCGTGGTGGCGGCTTACAAGCCTCACTACGATTTAACCACCAACCCGCAACATATTCTGGGCACGTTCAGCACGATCAATGCTACCAAGAGCCAGTTCAACGGCTTCATCAACGAATTCATCGGATCGTTCATCTTGTTCTTCGGGGCGCTGGGCATCACCAAGGCGCCATTTTTCGCGGATAACCTGGGCACCGCGCACATGGCGCTGGGCTTTCTGGTGGCAACCTTGGTCGCATCATTTGGCGGTCCCACCGGTCCTGCCTTGAATCCCGCAAGAGATCTCGGCCCCCGTCTGTTGCATCAGCTCCTACCGCTTAAGCACAAAGGTAGCTCGGATTGGAAATACGCCTGGGTACCGGTCGTTGCCCCAACCCTGGCCGGGATCTTAGCCATCGCGTTATACAAGAACGTCTTCATGTAAGCAAAAAATCCTGTCCTCAACCGAAAATTTGAGGACAGGATTTTTTTGAGTGCTAGGCGTCGTTGGCCATGGCCGTCATCGTCTTGCCTTCGATGGTGACACAGTTGCGCCCGCGACGCTTGGATTGATACAAGTAATGATCCGCCCGCTTGAACATCCCCGTCGCATCGCCTGTGCGCTCCGCGGTGGCTTCTGCGAGACCAAAGGACGCCGACAAGTAAAACTCGCCTGAGCTGAAGCGGATCTGCGCTTGGCGCAACTGCTGCTGACAGGCCAAGACGATGCTGGTCGCTTCGGTCAGGTCGGTTTTTGGCAAGATGATCGTGAACTCTTCGCCGCCTGTGCGGTAGATGTGCCCGCTAGGATGGTTGAGCTTCAGGTACTGGCTCAACGTGGTCGCCACAACCATCAGCGCCTGGTTGCCAACGAGATGCCCATACGTGTCATTGATTGCCTTGAAGTGATCGATGTCTAGCGTGATCAAGCCCAGGTCGCTGGGATCTTCAAAAGCGACGTTGAAGTCTTCTTGAAACGTCGTCCAGTTACGGACCTGCGTTAACCCGTCGTATTGGGTCTCATGCGTGAGCTTGGCAAGGACACGCTGATCTTCATGCTGATCTTGATCGTAGCGATCCAACGCAAAATACGCCCAGCAAAAACTAAACAAATTGAGCAACGCCAGCGATAGCGGCACCGTTTTAGCAAACCGCACCGCAATCATCACCCAAAAGATGGCCCCGATCAGCGCCGCCGGCAACATGTACGTCAACTGATAGTGCTTGAAGTGGCGCCCATACCAGCGCTCACCAAAGACGGTGACCCCGGCAACGACATAAAAAAGCCAAGAAAACCAGTCCATCGACCCAGTTGACTCGAAAATAACGGCACCAAAGACCTGCACCACCAAAAAAGCCCGAAACGTTGGCACCAGCAAATTGGAATACAGTAAGATGATGATTTGCAGGTTGATCAACATCCAATAGATCTGCCCCTGAAAGCCGCTACTAGCGATCCGCAACACAAGCAAAATGGCACAAATATAAATCACCACCGGCAGCTCGCGCACGATTGGGCTGAGGCTACGCTTGGCGGCGATGGTTTTTCTAGTACCGTCATCGATTTGGGTATAGGCAGTGATAAATCCTAGTGTGCTGGCGACAACCAAAAAGAAGTCGCCGATGGCTTGCTGTATCATGGAAGTCCCCCCAGACTAGTTCCATCATTATCCTAATGATGGCAAATAGCAATAGCCACGTTAATCACGGCACGATGTAAGCGGATAAGGTATGGGGAAATAAAAAAATGCTGATGATTCCACGCAGACGGTAGTGACAAAAGGCGGTTTTGTTCAGAATTGGTCATCGCGCCGCTTGATTACCTGAGGCGCAGACCCATACTTGGCAATGTGACACGCAATGATCCGATCGGTCAAGACGCGGCGATAAGACGGCAATGCCAAGGCGTCTGGATACCAATCAAAGCAACGCTCGGGATGAGCTTGGCCGGTTGGCGACAGCGGACTTTGGTGGTCAGTAATCACCAGGTCCCCGTCATGGGTGACGACCGTTGCCGTCCACGCCACCGTGTTGAGAAACTCATGCAGCCGTTCATAACCAATGGTGTCAGGAGCAACGCAGACCTCAACCCCGATTCGATCCCCGTTATCTTGATTGCGCAGATGCGGCGTCGCCAACGTTGCCACCTGCAAAGCCAAGCTGGCCTTACCTTCGTGATAGCCCTTGTATTCAGCAGTGTCTGGCAAGGCATCGATCGCATCACGGCACTGACGTTCGACGTTAGCATCATACCCGAACTCGCGGGCCCCATCGATATAATCGTCAGGAATCGGAACCTCGCCTTGGAATAAGGCATAGCCAAAGGTCAGCCGTAAAATATTGGTGGTCAGATCTGCATGTAACGGCACCGGCCACAGGCTATTGTGGCGGATGATGTTGGCAAACGTGGCCGCCAATTCTTGTGCTGGCGCGTAAGCCAACAATGCCGCTTCCGCCTTCACCACAGCCGCGCCGCGCTGAGAGGCATCAAACCGCGGCCGGCTAAGCTCAAAATAGTTATACAATGCCGCAGACGGCACCGGTACGTGTACCGGTAGCGTACCACGACGCAACTGCTTAGCGGCGATCCGGGTTGCCAACGACTCTAAGAGCGCGTTATCTCCAATGCGCTGCACATGACCCAAGCGCACGTGGATGATGGCAAGAAACAGCTGGTCTTGCTTATTTTCAAGCGGCGAGCCGGCGCGAATCGACAGCTGCTTGCGCTCCGTGTCCAGCAGCTGGGGGTCGATTGCGTCAAACGCCCAGTATTCCAGCCGGTGCGCCCACCAGTAAAAGGCATATAAGAAGTAGCGAATGTTCACCTCTGGACCTTCAAAACGCATCGTTGCCAGTTTTAACTTGATATGATAGACCTCCAGCAACACGTTGACCGGCCTGAAGCGGCGCAACAAGGTCGTGCGGCTGACATAGTGCGTCGACGTAAAGATCTGCACCGACGGCTCGCTGTCTTTGGTCGCATAATCGATTGCAGCATAGGTCAACGACCGCCGCGCCAAAATCGAACGGTACGCATCTAAGGACACCGGTAACTCATGTGCGGCCAGTAGTTGCTCACGTAGCTTTTGACGCGGTTTTGCCACCAATGTTTGCAGGTCTTCTAAGATATCATCAAATACGTTATACGTCGCCTGATATTTCCAGTTCAACAGGTGGCTGATGTCGCTGACTGAAACGTCGCGGACGGTGTGCCGCGCCAACACGGCATACACCTGATACTTCAAGGCATCCCCACGCTCCAAAAAAATCGACTCATAGCTCGCCAACCCGGCACCTCTTCTCCAATACGATCGTACTTTACCTCTATAATACTTGCTCAACTGCGGTTATACCATACACATTTTGTCGTTGTCCATCATCCCCGATCATTCGCGCCTGCACACCACTTTATCGAACAATTTTTTACAATGATTGACCAGTGCCAGCGACAAATCCTGCTAAACTAAAAGTGAATCATTTGGGAGGGTGAGCTATGTTTAAACGGATTGTCGCGATCGCATTATTTTTGGGGCTGGGCGTCGGCGCCGGGCACACAGTGCATGCCGCCTCACCAAACTTCGGAGTCGCCGCGGTGTTGCCCAGCAACCAACTCGACCACAGCCTGCACTACTATGATCTGGTGGTGGCGCCCGGCAGCCAGCAAACGATCACGCTGGCGCTACAAAACACCGACACCGGCACCCAGCGCTTCAAGATCTCGACCAACCGCGCGACGACCAGCGCCACCGGCACAATCGACTACGGTCAACACGCGCCGGCCAAGCCCCAAGCGCTTGCCGTCGACATCGAGTCGCTGTTGCCCAAAGCCAAAACATACAGCTTGGCGCCGCACACCACCAAACAGATCCACCTCAAGCTGAAGGCGCCGGCGCAGGCTTGGCAAGGCGTCTTGCTCGGCGGCATCCGCGTTGAAAAGCTGAACGGCACCAGCGCAAACGCAAACGGCGCCGCGCTCACCGTCCACGCCGCCGAAACCATTCCGATCCAGTTACGCGCGACCAACGCCTTGCCAAAACTGACCCCGAAACTCACCTTCAGCGGCGTGGCGCTCACCTCAACTGGCAACGGCACCCAAGTCGGCGTCAAACTTACCAATCCCGTGCCCGCTATCCAATCTGGATTGAGCGTGCACGCCACCGTTTACCACGCCAACGCCACCAAGGCCGTGTTGAAAAAAGACGCCAACGATTTGAAGCTGGCGCCAAGCTCGGTGATGACCATGCCGCTCACCAATGACCCGACACAGCTGGCCGCAGGCAAGTACCGCGTTGAAGTCGCCGCGGACCAAGCCGGGCGGCAATGGCACTTTTTCAAAACCTTCACGATCAAATCTGCCGTCAGCAAAGACACCACGACCAAGGTCAAAAACGCCACCAAAAAGCCCCTACCACTGTGGGTCGGTGGCGCCTTGATCGCCGCTGTGGCAGTGCTCGGCTGGGTCGCCTGGCACCTCAAAAGCCGGCAAGAATAACCGGTCGTTTTTTCCTAATCCCGCTGTGACAATGATAGCGGGTTTTTGCGTAACAGTATCTCGCACAAGAAACTCGACAGTTTACCTACATGTCCAAAAATGACAGCGCTTGCTAGAATAGTGATTAGTCTAACAAAAACATTCGGAGGAAAATGCCATGATGGGGAAGAGGATCGTTCAATTAGGGGTCGCGTTAATGGTGGCGTTGGGGATCGCCGGTCCAAGCGTCGGCGGGACAGTGGCGGTAGTCGCGGCAACCACGAGTGCAACGGCAGATTTTGATGCTGCGCATCTCCAAGATGGCACCTACGAAATCCCGTACACCGTCAACAAAGCCGGCACTGACAAGCCGTCGCTGTCCAGTAGCTTTTTCACGGATCATGCGACGGTAGTGGTGAGCGATAACGCGCAAAAAACCACCGTCACTTTACACCTGCAAAAATATGCCGCGATGGTCAAAGCCTTCAAGATCGGGGATCAAGACGCTAAAATCACCAACGCCACGGCCAACACCGCCGACTTGACCTTCAACGTTGACAAAAGCTTCGCCAAGGCCACCGTCACGGCAACTATGAACGTGTTGAACATGACGCAAAAAGCCGACCTGGTCTTCGCCACGCCGCTGTTTAATGAAGCGTCTGCAACCAACACCTCTTCGACCCCAGACGAAACCACCCCGGCAACAGACGCCACGCCTGCCAAAACTAGCGAGGCGACCTCCGGCCAGCAACCTGCCAACACGGCCGACCCCAAGCCCGACACAACAACGGCTGCAAAAACCACCGACAATCCCGCTACCACCCCGACAACCGACGCCACAACCTACGAAGTCGCCTACAAAATCAACAAGACCGGCACCCAGACGCCATCTCTGTCCAATAGCTTCTTCACCGGCAGCGCCACGGTAGTCGTCCCGGCCGACACCAGTAAGGCAACGGTCACACTGCATCTGCAGAAATACGCCAACATGGTTAAGACTTTCAAGATTGGCGAGCAAGCCGCTAAAGTCACCAACGCCACGGCCAACACCGCGGATCTGACCTTTACGCTCAATAAAGATTTCGCCGACGCCACTGTTTCCGCGTCGATGTCTGTACTGAACATGAATCAAAAGACCGACATCGTTTTCGCCAAGGCCTTGTATCCGGTACAGGCCCAAAAGACGTCGCAACCAGAAAAGACTGACGCCAGCACGACGGCGCCAACGGATGCGGAGACTCCGGACTCAACCACTACACCAGCGGATACCGATGACGACACCACAACGCTGCCAACCACCGATACCACACCAGTAAACACCGACAAGACGCCGGCGAAACCAGCAAACACGAGTGACGCCACGACCTACGAAGTTGCCTACAAAGTCAACAAGGCCGGCACCCAAACGCCTTCCCTATCCAACGGCTTCTTCACGGGCAGCGCCACCGTGGTCGTGCCTGATGACGCCACCCAGGCAACGGTAACGCTACACCTGCAAAAGTTTGCCAACATGATCAAAGCCTTCTCAGTTGGCGACCAACCCGCCAAAATTTCGAATGCCACGGCTAGCACCGCAGATCTGACGTTTACGATCGACAAGGCTTTCGCTGACGCCACCGTTTCGGCTTCGATGTCGGTGCTGAACATGAACCAAAAGGCCGACATCGTTTTCGCCCAAGCGTTATATCCGTTACAAGGCCAGGAAGCCTCGCAACCAGAAAACACCAACGACAACCCAGACACGTCTGCGCCAACGGACACGCCAGACCAAACGACAACACCAGTCGATACTAATACCAGCACTACGACAACGGATAACCCAGACAAAAACACAACACCGGTCGATACCAATACCAGCACGACACCCCCGACTGATACGCCGGTCACCACACCAACAGATACCACAACTGGCACCACAACTCCGGCCAACACCGGCAACACGCCAACCGATACAGACAACACCTCGACAAAGCCGGCAACCACAGGCGATGCCACCACCTACGAAGTCGCCTATAAGGTCAACAAGGCCGGTACCCAAACGCCTTCACTATCCAACAGCTTCTTCACCGGCAAGGCCACAGTGGTTGTGCCAGCGGATGCTACTCAGGCGACGGTAACGTTGCACATTCAAAAGTTCGCCAACATGATCAAGACCTTTTCGATCGGCGACCAACCCGCCAAAATTTCCAATGCCACGGCTAGTACCGCGGATCTGACGTTTACGATCGACAAGGCTTTCGCTGACGCCACCGTTTCTGCTTCGATGTCTGTGCTGAACATGAACCAAAAGGCCGACATTGTTTTCGCCCAAGCATTATATCCGGTTCAGGGCCAGGAAGCCGCACAGCCGGAAGGTACCGACAACAATCCAGATACGTCTGCGCCAACGGACACGCCAGACCAAACGACAACACCAGTCGATACCAATACCAGCACCACGACAACGGATAACCCAGACAACAACACGACACCCCCGACTGATACGCCGACCACCACACCAACAGATACCACAACTCCAGTCGATACCAATACCACGCCAAAGGATACAGACGACACCGCGACGAAACCGGCAACCACAAGCGACGCCACCACCTACGAAGTCGCCTACAAAGTCAACAAAGCCGGCACCCAGACGCCTTCCCTGTCCAACAGTTTCTTCACCGGCAGCGCCACGGTGGTCGTCCCGGCTGATGCGGCCAAAGCAACCGTTACGTTGCACCTGCAGAAATACGCCAGCGTGGTCAAGACCTTCACGATCGGCGACCAAGCGGCTAAAGTTTCTAACGCCACGGCTGACACCGCGGATCTGACCTTCACAATCAACAAAGACTTTGCCAACGCTTCTGTCACCGCGGCCATGTCTGTGCTGAACATGGATCAAAAAGCCGACATTGTTTTTGCCCAGGCGTTATATCCGGTTCAGGGCCAAGAAGCCTCGCAACCTGAAAACACCAGCGACAACCCAGACACGTCTGCACCAACGGATACGCCGGATAAAAACACCACGCCCGGTGATACCAATACTGGTGCGACAACCCCAACGGACACGCCAGACAAAAACACCACGACTGACGATACTAATACCACGCCAAAGGATACAGACGACACGCCGACGAAACCGGCAACCACAGGCGACGCCACCACCTACGAAGTCGCCTACAAAGTCAACAAAGCCGGCACCCAGACGCCATCGCTGTCCAACAGTTTCTTCACCGGCAGCGCCACGGTGGTCGTCCCGGCTGATGCGGCCAAAGCAACCGTCACGCTACACCTGCAGAAATATGCCAGCGTGGTCAAGACCTTCTCGATCGGCGACCAAGCCGCCAAAGTTTCCAACGCCACGGCTGACACCGCGGATCTGACGTTCACAATCAACAAAGATTTTGCCAAAGCTTCCGTTACCGCGGCCATGTCTGTGCTGAACATGGATCAAAAGGCCGACATTGTTTTTGCCCAAGCGCTGTATCCTGTACAAAAGAACGCGCAGCCAGCAACAACAGACACAGAGGCCACCAAGGACACCGACAAACCAGCCGGCACAGATGATTCAGGCAAAGCCACCACTTCAAAAAAGCCAACCACGACCGACGCGACGACCTACGACGTCGCCTACAAAGTCAATAAGGCCGGCACCCAAACCCCGTCGCTGGCCAACAGCTTCTTCACCGGCATGGCGACGGTGGTCGTGCCCGCCGATGCGGCCAAGGCAACAGTCACGTTGCACCTGCAACAGTTTGCCAACACCATCAAGTCCTTCAAGATCGGCAACCAAGACGCCAAGATCACTAACGCCACAGACACCACCGGCGATTTGACCTTCACCATCGACAAAACCTTCGCCAAGGCCACCGTCACCGCGTCGCTGTCTGTGCTCAACATGAACCAAAAAGCCGACATCGTTTTCGCCAAGGCGCTGTATCCTGTCGTCAAAACCGGCAAGCCGGTGACGGATACCACAAGCAAAACCAAGCCGGCGACCACCGATACCAAGACGCCAGCCACCAAACCAACCACCAAGCCTGCCGAGCACGCGGCAACGATCGCAGTTTACCAAGCCCTTGCCGGCAAGCTCAGCAAGCAACCTTCCGCCGCTTCGGCCTTCATCGCCAGCGCCGGCACCGCCGTTGCCACCAAAGACGGCAAGCATGTGCAGGTGACGATCCACACCACCGGGGCCGAATACATCGACGGCATGTGGCTGTTGAATCAACCCGCCAAGGTCGCCAACAAACACGGCAACGACGCGGATCTGATCTTCACGCTACCAGCAGACGCCTTGAAATACGCGCTCCCGGCGACGTTCAATCTGACCATCCCCGGCGGCACCCAGATGACGCAATCTGCGTTTGTCTTAATCAACTTGGCGATTGCCAATGCCCGCCCGTATCCGGGGCAATCCGTAGCGACCGGCTCCGGTAGCGCCACGACCAACAACGCTGCAACCACGACCGTTGCCGGTACTCGCCACATTTTCAATGCTGATGCCGCAGTCCAATACGTTCCGTATAGCGTCTTGAACCAGACTCAAAGTGCGCCGTCGACGGCCAACAACTACTTCACCCACACGGCCAAAGTCGTCAAGGTCGAAAGCGGCTACGACGTCTACCTGACTGTCAAAGAAACTGCCGGCCTGGTCACCTTCACGCCGCTGAGCGTCAACGGCGGTGGCATCTTGCACAACACCCACACCACGGCCAACGGTTTCGACATCTGGACGTATGCCTTCCATATTGACCAGGCGGCCGCGCTCAACCGACCGATCCCGGCCACTATCGAGATGAGCGTCCCGATCGCCGGCATCCACAACGCGACGTTTGCCATCTGGCTGGCGTTCAACCAAACCATCGCTGGCGGCGTCAACTATGAACAAGCGCTCACCGGCGGCACCACCACCGGCCTGGCGCCGATCACCATCGCCACGGCCGCAACCACGACGGCCGCACTGGCGCCGGCAACCTTAGCGGCACCGACAACGATTGCCGCTCGCACCAAGGCGAAAGCTTCAGCCGCCACGAAAAAAACGGCCACGCCTAAAGCCAAAGACGCCCAGTTGCCAGCCACAGCCGGACAAGCCACCAACGGCCAAGCGCTGGCGGAAAAGGCCTTGCCTAAGGTGCAGTCTTATCCGTTTTTGGCCGAGATCGCCGCGTTTGTTGCGATCGGCCTGGCGATCATCGGCTTCGCCTTGTACAAGCGTCACGACAACCCTGAGAAGAAGGCCTAAGTCATGTCAAAAAAAATTGTCGCGTTTTTATTCCTGCCGCTACTGGCATTAGTCATCTTGTTTGCGCCGCAAGTCGTGCACGCAGACGCGATCAACTACCAGGCGTTAAAATACGGCACCAACAGCGAATCCATGGCGTCGGGGTACTACGTCAAACCCGCCAACGTCGTCGCAAATGGCGACCAGTACTTGGTTACGATGACGATCCACACCGGTACCAGCCTCGGCAAGTGGCCGGTGACCGTGCTGAGCATCAACGGCACCGGTCCGGCCAACGTCACCAAGACCCAAAGCGCCAGCGGCTATGATTACAGCTACGCGTTTGCAACCCGCGATCTCACGCAGACGATCAACAGCTCGATCTCGATCGACGTGCCTGATGTCTACGTCGCCAAGCACAACATCAGCTTCAAGTTCGACACCAGCCACCTGCCTGCCTTAGCCAGCGCGGCAACTGCCACCAGCGCAACGAACGCGATCAACAGCACCAGCTCGTCGCAGGCGATTCCTAGCAACAAAACCAGCACGGCTAGCAGCTCGACCAGCAGCGCCAAAGCAGCCAGTTCGGCTTCAACGTCAAGCAAGGCGGCCGCTTCGAGTCGCGTGAAAAAAGCCGCGACCACCAAGGCGGACACCGCGACCAAGAAACAAGCCAAGCTGATCGAATCGCTTAACCGCAAGAACAAGCAGACCCAACAGGCGATCGTGATCGGTGGCGTCGCCGGCGTGTTGATCCTGGGTGTTGCCGCGTACTTCTTCGTTAAGCGTAAGTAAAGGGAGTGGGTTTTTGAATCGCACACGTCAAATCACGATCGGCCTCTTGGTCGCCTTGTTGGTGATCGTCGCCGGCCTCGTCGGCTTCACCCAATTCAACCACCACAAACCCGCCGCCAAGCCGCGCATCGTGGCGACCACCGACGCTTTGGTCGCCATCGCAGACAAGCTCGACTTGCCGCTGGTCGGGGTCCCGACCACCAAAAACCAGCTGCCCAAGCGCTACGCCGACGTCGCCAAGATCGGCAGTCCGATGGCGCCAAGCGTGGAGAAGATCGCCGCGCTCAAGCCAACGGATGTTTATGCCGTCAGCGTTTTGAAAGACCAATACAGCGATGCCTTCAAGCAACAGAAGTTCACGCCTGAGTTTCTCAAGTTAGACACCATCGCCGATCTCAAGCACACGTTGAAAAGCTTGGGCACCAAGTTCGACCGCCAACCCCAAGCCACCAAGCAGATTGGCGCCATCAACGCCGCCGAAGCCGAAGCCGCCAAGCGCGCGCACGGGACCAAGCCGCGCGTGTTGATCTTGATGGGAATGCCGGGTGCCGGCTACATGATCGCGACCGACCATGCCTATGTCGGCGACTTGGTCAAAAAAGCCGGCGGGCAAAACGTCTACGCCAACGAAAAGTCGGAATACCTGTCGCCTAACAACGAATCGCTGGCCACCAAACACCCCGACGTGATCTTGCGGCTCGAACACGCGATGCCGGAGATCGTTAAGCCGCAGTTTGAGCAAGAATTCAAGACCAACCCGCTGTGGGCGCAGACTCCTGCCGTTAAAACCGGGCGCGTCTACGACCTGCAACAGCCGGTGTTTAACGCCACCGCCACCATCCAAGCCGCAACGGCGCTCAAACAAGTCAGCCGCTGGCTTTATCCGTAAATTGGAAGTGTCGCTATGAAACGAAGATCGCACATCGCTTATCTGCTCGTCTTGCTTGCGCTGGTCGCCTTGATCTTGTGGGCGCTGACCACCGGTGCAAGCAACCAAAGCGTCGCCGACACCTGGCAGACGCTGGTTGCGCACCACCAGACCACCTATTATCACACCTTGATGACGATCCGCCTGCCGCGTATCGTCGCCGCCTTGGTTGCCGGTGCCGCCTTGGCCGTCGCCGGGGCGTTCTTCCAGGCGACGCTGCGCAACGCGATTGCAGACCCCAGCATCTTAGGCGTCGCTGCCGGCGCCGACTTGTTTGTCATGCTCGCCGGTCTGCTCCTGCCGAGTCTGGCCTTGCGTAATTTTATCGGGGCGCTTCTCGGCGGGCTCGTCAGCCTGGCACTGCTGGTGCACTTCGATCACCGCGCCAATCCCTACAAGCTGATCTTGATCGGGGTGGCGTTGAACACGATGTTTGTCGGGATCAAGACCCTGTTCGTGCAACCGGGCACCGTCGCGACGAGCCAAAGCCTTGCGACGATCACCTGGCACAACGCGCTGGGGATGATCGGCCTGGGCGTCATCGGGTTGATCGTCGCGCTGTTGCTGGCACCGTGGGCAAACTATCTGAAAATCGGCGACGCCCAGCTGGCCACGATTGGCCTGCCGGTGCGGCGGATCCGCGTCATTTTGCTGGTGCTAGCCGCCTTGTTGACCAGCACCACGACCGCGGCCATCGGGATCATCCCTTTCATCGGGATCATCGTCCCGCACCTCAGCCGCTGGTGTGTCGGCCACGATTACCGCGAAGTCGTGCCGTTTGCTACCTTGCTTGGCGCGGCGGTGTTGCTGGCTGTCGACACGCTTGGACGCACACTAGTCATGCCTAACGAGATTGCTGCGGCGACGATCCTGGCCGTCATCGGCGGCCCGGCGTTGATCGTGATCTTGGCCAAGAAGGGGATCTACAATGGAGATTAACCACCTCACCTATACTTACCGCGGCCAAAATCAGCCGCAACTCGACGACGTCAGCTTCACCTTGACGCCTGGCAAGATCACCAGCCTGATCGGCCCCAACGGCTCCGGCAAATCCACGCTGTTCAACCTATTGACGCGCCAAACCACCCCGACTACCGGCACCATCACCTTAGATGGCAAACCAATCACGACGTTTTCCCCTCGCGCCTATGCCCAACGCGTCGCCGCCGTGCAACAGCACAACCCGCTGTACGATGACATCACCGTCAAAGACCTGATTGCCTTTGGCCAAAGCGCCTATCATTCCAGCCTCAGCGACCACGTCGACGACGCAGCGTTGACCGAGATCATGACCTTCTTGCAGCTGACGGATCTGCAACACCGCTCGATGCTGGCGCTTTCCGGCGGCCAGCAACAACGCGTGTGGCTGGCGCTGGCCTTGGCGCAACAGCCCGACTACCTCTTGTTAGACGAGCCCACAACGTATCTGGATCTACATTTCCAGTTCCGCTTCTTGGCGCTGTTGCAACAACTCAACGAGCGCTTTGGCCTCACCATCTTGATCATCTTGCACGACCTCAACCAGGCCCTCACCTTCAGCGACCGCACCCTGTTGCTCGCCAACGGCCGCCTGGTCGCAGACGACGTGCCGCAAAAGGTCATCACGCCAGCCAACCTGCAACGGTATTTTGATATCAGATCTGAGCTGGTCGCCACCAGCAGCGGGCAGCAGATCGTGCAGTTGCCGGAATAAGGAATCGTTATTTTTACACTTGGCAATTTAAGCATGACTTGAGATGCTGATTGTGAGGGCATTGGCTGCCAGCTTTGTTCTCACACGCCGCGTATGAGCGGTGGCTAACTTAACAATCCAAAGAAAAATCGCGTAGCCGTTGGAAAAGCTTAGCGCGATTTTTTCTTATGTCTTTTTTCGCTTTGTTCGATGTTCACCAAACACCGCGCGCCAAATCGCTCCTACTGCGAACAGTAGTCCAGTTGTGGCGTTGAACAAATTAGTGACTTGATCCAAGTCACCTAAGTGCATTCCCAACCGATGGCACACGGCTGCGAGGGTACTGCCAATAAATAGGCAAATTTCGCAAACAGACATGATAAGGATCCTTTCGTCCGATTGTTGTATGCATAAGCATCAACTCCCTTCGAGCAGAGCGTCACCAGGCACGCTTTTTTGGGAGGCCAAATTAATAGGCAGTGACGGTGTGCCTGTTGGCGCGTTTATGAAGAGCCACCGCGTCTTAAACCTTTACGTGATTTCGTTATTCTAACATGCTGAAATCACCTGTTACAGATGATTTATTGCTATTAATATAGTTATTAAATAGAGTGATTCTGTCACTTCTGCTTCACATCAAAATACAAAATCAGTCATAGTCGATGCATGACCGCACCGCCTTTATTGATGGCCAAATTTCGTTCATGTTTTCACAGATTGCCACGAATCTGTTCCGTTCACCTGCGCATCTGTTATTGTTCCCAATCGATGTAAGCGGTTTAATGTAATCGTATACAAAATGAACTTGTCAGCAAGGGCGCATTGACTGGCAAGCAATGCTCATTGATACACAACTGGCGTTATTCTTCTGCTATGTTTGTGTGTTCGGGCTGTAATCATATTTTGTTGGGTTAATTACCGGCAAAATGTAAACGCTATTATTGGAGGGACACACATGGAAAATCAACAAGTCGCAAAAATGTCTCGTGGCCAAATGGTGCTGGTCGTGATCGCCGGCATCGCGTCTTACCTCGACGCCGCCATCTTAGTCAGTTGCGGGGTCGCGCTGCCACTGTGGACGAAGTTCTTCAACTTCTCCCCACTGGTTTCCGGCTCGATCAACACCGTTTTGACGCTGTCTGTCGCTGTCGGCGCGATGTCCGGCGGGGTCTTGTCTGACAAGCTCGGCCGGGTGGTCGTCTTCAACATCGATATCTTGTTTGTCGCGATCGGCACCGCGCTGATTGCCTTCACGCAAAACGTCGCGGCGCTGTTCATCGGCCTTGTGATCGCCGGCATCGCTAGCGGCGCTGACCTGCCGACAAGCCTGGCCGTCATCTCCGAGCGGATGGACAAGGCCAACTACGGCAAAGCGATCAGCTCCACGCAACTGTATTGGACCGTCGGGATCATTTTGTCCCAGCTGATCGGCTACCTCACCGCCAGCATGGCCGGCATCGACTCCGTGCGCTTCTTGTTCGGGGTGATTGCGCTGGTCGCCTTGCTCAACTGGTACGTCCGCAACTTCTCCAAGAAGTTCCGCCACATCGAAGTCACCGAAGCCGAAGCCGTGCAAGAGGCTGAAGGCACGGAAAAAATCGCCGAGACCAAGCCGAAGTTTTCACAAGTATTCAAGGATAAAAAAGTCCTGGTCCCACTCCTGTTGTTGACTGGCTTCTACTTATTCTGGAACATTCCCGCCAACTCCTTTGGGATGTTTTTGAACTACTTCTTAGTCATCGTCGACAAGCAAGCCGCCGCTACCGCCACGATGGTCGCCATGATCGGCAACATCTTGGGCTTCATCGCCAACTTGATCTTCATGAAGGTCTCTGACACCAAGTACCGCTACCCGATCATGTTCACCGGCCTCGGCCTGGGCGCGATCGCGATGCTCATCGCCGGGTTGTCTGCGACTTACTGGTTCGTCTTCTCGATCTGCTACATCGTCTACATGTTCAGCTACATCTGGATCGGCGAACCAATCTACAAGATCTGGGCGCAATCCTTCTACCCAGTCAACATGCGTGCCAGCATGACCGGCTTCTCGCTGGGCGTGGTCCGCGCGTTCACCGCGGTGTTCGCCTTGATCACCCCGACCTTGATGGCAATCTCCCCAGCCTTGTTCCTGCGCGTTTTGCTCGGCTGTGTCATCGTCTATGGCGCCTTCTCCATGATTATCGTCAAGATGATCGGCCGCTACCACCTGCACGACGTCGCCTTGGAAAAGTTGCACGAAGCTAAGGCCGAAAAACAAGCCGTCGCGCACGAGAAAATCTAATCACCTTGCCCCTGCAGATGCAGGGGTATTTTTTTATCACGTCACGCAAAAAAGCCGGTCACATCATTGATGTGAACCGACTTTTTTTGATGCATCTTGTTAATCACGCTTACGGCGTGGCTTTACCAAACCGAACAGCCCACCGATCAGCATCAGTCCCAACACCGCTAACTTGTTGTTATTCTCGTCACCGGTGTTTGGTAACTTGCGTGAAGTCTCAGTACTTTGTTGCGTCGAGGTTGGTGCGGACGTTGCCGAAGTTGCTGGCAAGCCAACCCGCTTGGAAACCTGAACGTTAGTATGATCATCTCCTGTTGCGTTTGCGCTGCCATTTGGCGTTTGTTCAGCGTCCCCTGACGTTGCTGGTAAGTCAACCCGATTGGGAACTTTAACGTCGGTGGTATCATCTCCCGTTGGGTTTACACCCGGGTTCGTGTTACCGCCTGGATTCGTGTTGCCGCCTGGGTTCGTCTCGCCACCTGGGTTCGTTTCGCCGCCTGGGTTCGTGTTACCGCCTGGGTTCGTTTCGCCACCTGGGTTCGTGTTGCCGCCTGGGTTCGTCTCGCCACCTGGGTTCGTTTCGCCGCCTGGGTTCGTGTTACCGCCTGGGTTCGTTTCGCCACCTGGGTTCGTTTCGCCACCTGGGTTCGTGTTGCCGCCTGGGTTCGTCTCGCTACCCGGGTTCGTGTTGCCGCCTGGATTGGTCTCGCCGCCTGGGTTGGTCTCACCGCCCGGATTCGTTTCGCCACCTGGGTTCGTCTCGCCGCCTGGATTCGTGTCGCCGCCTGGGTTGGTGTCACCACCTGGGTTGGTGACACCACCTGGGTTGGTGTCACCGCCTGGGTTGGTGTCACCACCTGGATTCGTGTCACCACCTGGATTCGTGTCACCACCTGGGTTGGTCGAACCGCCATCATTCGACTTCGTCAACACGATGTCGAAGCGCTGAGTAGCCGTGCTATCGTGATCGAAGTGGGCACCTTGTGCATCGTTGCTTACAACGTAATAGCCATTCGCAATTAATGCCGCTAGTGTCGCCTGATAACTCGAATCTGGAATCAAAGTCCCTGATGCACCGTCTACAGTCACAACATCGTATATGCCTTGACCTTGAACGACAAAAATAATTTCAGCCGTTTGTTGATCAGCGGTATAGGTCACCGTCACAGCAGTATTCTTCAGGTCGGCCGGGTTGGTCGCCGTCAGAATGCCAACCTTCGCCACACTGGCTTGATCTGGTGTGTATCCAGCTACGGCTGGCGCCTGCACGGTAGCATAGCCATTTTGGGCTGTCGCAACGAACTGACCGGTAACAACATCGGTGCTGGTCAGCCAGGTCATCTTTTGAACGACCGGTGCTGGCGTTTCGGTTCCCGCACCAACATAAGTGATTGTCCGCGTGGTTGTCGCAGTGCCGTGATCGATCACGTGCTTCAGATGAATCGTGACATCGCCAGTATTGGCCGTGAACGTGACTGTGCCGTTAGCCGCCTGACCTTTTGCTAGTTCATAGCCAGTCGGTACCTTTACCGTCCAATCAGCGGTGGTACCAGTCTTCCCCGTTAATGGTTCAGCGGTTTCGACTTGAACGCCGTTGTTATCGTCGTCGACATACTTCAACTCAGCGGTTTGATCATCGGCAGTATAGGTGACTGTCACATCTTCCGCGTTCTGTGGCGCTGCAGACGTTGCTGGTAAGCCGACTTGATCCACAGTCAACTTGTCAGCTGTGTAGCCCTCAAGTTCCGGACTAGTTACTTCAGTAAATCCACCTTGTGGTGTGTAAACCGTTTCGCCAGTGACTGTGTCGGTCGTCGTCTTATATTTGACCGTTTGCGTGATATCGTCCGCAGCCTTCGTGCCATCGGCGTAGACATAGTGGATCGTCCGTGTTGTTGTCGCTGTTCCGTACGTGATCGGATGTGCCGTATACGTTACCGTCACATCCTCGGCGTTCACTGGCGTACCAGTCCCGACCTTAGCGCCCACTTGGGCGACCTTGGCTTGGTCTGGCGTGTACCCTGTGATTTCCGGACTCGTCACTTCATTGTAGGCGAGTTGCGGCGTGTAGACTGTTTCGCCAGTCTTACTGTCGGTCGTCGTCTTGTACGGAACCGTCTGCACGACATCTTCTGCGGCTTTCGTGCCATCGGCATAGACATAGTGGATCGTCCGCGTCGTTG
>NZ_BAAIHN010000025.1:0-42740 GCF_054784775.1 Lacticaseibacillus boliensis | reverse complement strand
TTCGCAATCAAACCAATTTCTTCAATCGCATCTACCAATTAACTGCCTAAAATAACAAAAAGCCTCCTATCATGGAGACTTTCCTAAAAGATAAATTTATTCTTCAACACCAGTTGACGCAGAGCCATAAATTTATTCTTCAACACCAGTTGACGCAGAGCCAATAAAAACCGCCCAACATTTGTTGAATGGTAATATTTTGTTGTTATAAGCCAGGTTACTTCGCGTATTCGACAGTTCGCTTCTCGCGAATCACCGTCACCTTGATGTGGCCTGGGTACTCAAGTTCCTTTTCGATCTCGTTGCGGATGTCCCGCGCCAAGACAACAGACTGCTCGTCGGTCATCTTGTCGGGTTGGACGATCACACGCACCTCGCGGCCGGCTTGGATCGCAAAACTGTGATCGACGCCTTTGTGCGCGTTGGCGATGCTTTCCAGCTTCTCCAATCGGTGCAGGTAGTTCTCCAAGGATTCTGAACGGGCACCAGGACGGGCAGCAGAAATTGCATCTGCTGCGGCAACCAGCACCGCGATAACACTCGTTGCCGGTACGTCACCATGGTGAGAGGCGATCGTATTGATAACCGTCTGTGGTTCTTTGTACTTCGTCGCCAGTTCGACGCCGATTTCGACATGAGAACCGTCGACTTCATGGTCGATGGCCTTGCCGATGTCATGCAACAATCCTGCGCGTTTCGCCAGGGTCACGTCTTCGCCTAGCTCGGCCGCCATCACGCCGGCGAGTTTCGCCACTTGGATAGAATGGTCGAGCACGTTTTGCCCATAAGAAGTCCTGAAATGTAGGCGCCCTAAGACCTTGATGAGGTCCGGGTGCATATTGTGGATGCCAATATCAAAGATCGCTTGTTCACCGATTTCGCGGATCCGATCATCCATTTCCTTGCGTGCTTTATCGACCATTTCTTCGATGCGCGCTGGGTGGATGCGGCCGTCTTGAATCAGCTTCTCTAACGCCATGCGCGCAATTTCGCGTCTGATCGGGTCAAACCCGGACAGCACGACGGCTTCTGGCGTATCGTCGATGATCAAGTCGATGCCTGTTAGCGTTTCCAAAGTACGAATGTTCCGGCCTTCACGACCAATGATCCGGCCTTTCATGTCATCATTAGGCAGATTGACCACGGTCACGGTCGTTTCTGCGACGACATCCGAAGCCGAGCGCTGGATCGCCTGGGCGATCAGTACCTTCGCCTGCTTATCCGCAGTTTCCTTGGCTTCGACTTCACTTTCTTTGATCAGCTTTGCCCGCTCATGGGCAAGCTCAGCTTTGGTTTCAGTTAAAATCTGTTCGCGAGCCTGACTCTTCGTCAGTTCCGCAATCTTCTCTAATGTGGCTTGTTGTTCAGCAATGACCGCAGTAATGCTGGCTTCTTTATCATCCAGCTGTTGCTGCTTGAGATTAAGATTGGCATCGCGATCCGCCAGGCTTTGTTCTTTACGATCAAGCGTATCATCGCGATGATCCAGA
Organism: Lacticaseibacillus boliensis; assembly: GCF_054784775.1. Classification (NCBI taxonomy): domain Bacteria; kingdom Bacillati; phylum Bacillota; class Bacilli; order Lactobacillales; family Lactobacillaceae; genus Lacticaseibacillus; species Lacticaseibacillus boliensis. The sequence goes on along the minus strand of NZ_BAAIHN010000025.1, from coordinate 41,250 downwards.
GTTGCTTCACGAGTGACATTACGACTCTCGGCTTTTTGCACTTCACTGCGGCGTTCTTGCAGCTCTTGTTCCACTTGGGTGCGATAGCGATGGGCTTCGTCCTTCGCTTCAATCAAGGTCTCTTTTTTCAGTGTTGCTGCTTCTTTGTTGGCGGCCTCAATAATTCCCGCGGCACTATCATGTGCCTGATCCAAGCTGTGCTGATGCTTGTTCTTCTGGATAATCATACCAATCAATAATCCGACCGCTACAGCGATGATCGCGACGAGGATTATTGAGACCAGTGTTCCTGAGCTCATCTGTTCACCTCCGCATCATCATAGCGTTTGTTCAATGGATTCGTTGAACGGTTACTGATGCTATTATTATTAGTTATTTGACACTATTCGATTGTAGCGAATCGACCAGTTTAAGTCAACTTGACAGATTCTCACCATACCTTCAAAAAAGCGGCTGCATCCGTAGTCAGCCGCTTCATTGAAAATTTTGTCCTATTGTTGTAAGGCCCGATAAACCGTAAAGAGACCAGCCTTCACCGCCCGGCCGCGCACATCAGCGCGCGCACCTGGCAGATGATACAATGTCGCCTGTGGCGCCTGCCCGCGACGCGCCAATCCGATCCATACGGTGCCGGCTTCGATGCCCTCATCTGGTCCTGGCCCTGCCACGCCGGTGAAGCTGACCGCCATATCGGCCTCCGCTCGTTCCAAGGCGCCCTGTGCCATCGCTTTGGCAGTGGCTTCACTGACGGCTCCGTCGGTGTCGATCTGCGCTTCGTCTAGATGCAGAAACTGTGCTTTTGTGTGGTTGCTGTAAGTCACGAAGCCGCCTTTGAACCAAGCCGAGACGCCAGGAACATCGCCTAGTGCCGACTGAAAAGCACCGGCGGTCAGGCTTTCTGCCGCCGTCAGTGTGCACTGTCTCTCCGCCAATGCAACCACAGCAACCTTGGCCAACGAGTTGTCGTCACCATAGCCGTAAAAATACTGCCCAACGCGCGACTGAACTTCTTTTTCCATCGGTGCGATCAACGCAAACGCTGCCGCTTCTGTCGTGGCTTTGGCAGTGATCCGCAACGTCACTTCCCAATCTTTAATGTAAGTCGCAATCGTCGGATTGGTTTGGTTGTCGATCAAGTCTTGTAGCTTGGTCACCAGCGCCGACTCTCCGATTCCGAAAAATCGTAAGACGCGGCTCGCCAACACCGCACCACCACCGAGGATCTTGGTGAGCGCAGGCACCAGCTGGTCGAGCACCATGGGTTTGAACTCCTTAGGTGGCCCTGGCAACAACACATAGCGGTGCGCAGGCGTCTGCATAAAAGCCCCAACAGCCAGTCCCACACGGTTAGTCAGCGGTGTCGCCCCTTGTGGCAGTTGTGCTTGGACCCAGTTGTTGGCCGTCATCGTGTGATGCTGTTGTTTCGCATAAGCCGCCAGTTTAGCGTGTGCAGGCTCGTCTGTCGCCAGTGGCACGCCCAGGTGCTTAGCCAAAATCTGCTTAGAGATGTCGTCTGCCGTCGGGCCAAGCCCTCCGATCAACACAATCAAGTCCGCGCGTGAGTCCGCCAATGCGATCGCGGCTTCCAGCCGCTCAGGATTGTCACCGACGACTTGCTGATTCAGACTATCGATTCCAAGATCAGCAAACTGCTTTGCCAGAAACGTCGCATTCGAGTTGACGATCTGCCCTAACAAAATCTCCGTGCCTACTGCAATAATTTCTGCTTGCATCGCGCTACCATCCTTATTCTATATTCATATTCATTAACAACAAACTTCGTCATCACTGTCCGGCAGCGTAAGTGTGTAGTTGGCTGTAGACCAATCACAACTAATATCGCTGGTCGCTATTCTATTTCTCTAGTCTTGGAAACCACAGCTTTGAATTTTTAGGACGCAAATGTAAGGACAGGGTGCGCGGAAGACAGATATGGCTCAGGCGCGACATTGTTGTAGGTGGCTTGCCACCTACAACAACGGCGTCGAGGGAGATCCACTCGTAGCGCAGCGGAGAGTTAGCTCCCGAGCGCCGCGCACCGTTCCAGCCATATCTGTCTGGAGTGCACCCCGTCCGGACCTATACCACTATCCCCAACACATACCAATGAAGACTTACGCTGCCGGACAGCAATCATAAGCGCTAACTATGATCTGTATCAGGATCATTTTACCACGACGCGCATACGGCAAGGACACAAAAACGGCGCCTCTTCGTTAGAAGAAGCGCCGTGGCTTTGGTTAGAAACTATCTGAAAATACGCTACGGTTCTTGTAGAAGTATTCGCAACCTGAGTAAACCGTGAAGAAGACAGCGATATAAAACAAGATCAGGTCGATGCGTAAACCGATACCGAAGTTGTTGAACATCAAGAAGATGATGGCAAACATCTGCGCATTGGTCTTGATCTTCCCAGGCCAAGCCGCCGCCAGCACTTCGCCAGAGCCAGCAAGTAGCAGGCGTAAGCCGGTTACCGCTAATTCACGCCACAAGATGATTGCAACGCCCCAAGCGGGCACGCTACCGCGTACGGCTAAGAAGATGAACGCAGTCATCACTAACAGTTTGTCTGCCAAAGGATCCGCAAACTTCCCGAAGTTGGTCACTAAGTGATTACTCCGGGCGATCTGCCCATCAGCAAAGTCCGTCAGACATGCCACGATGAAGATGATCACCCCGATGAACCAACTGGTTGCCACTGGCTCGCCAAAGACGCTAACATCTCCGGCCGGCCAATTGAATACTAACAACAACGTGAAGATTGGAATCAAAACGATTCGCATCAACGTTAGTTTATTTGGTAAATTCACCCTTAATTACCCGCACTTTCTGTTGTGAAATTGATTGTCCGGACGATGCTCGTGCCTTTGCTGATATCGACATTGGTCTTGTTCAGCTTGATTGTCGTCGCAGTCGCGTTACCAGACTTCACAGAGAATCTAGTGGTTCCTGCTGGCAAGGTCACAGTGTGATTAGCACCAGCAGTCAAGGTCCCTTGCCAAGTCGTTGCGTTATTGATGATGACGCTGACCCAGGCCGTTTTGGTTGTTGCCGCTAGGGTCACAGTGTTGGCCGTCGTTGGCCAATTCTTCACTGTAACAGCTTGTGTTGAGTTGCTATCAGCGGCGACGTTGACACTTAACTTCTTAGAGGACTGCTTGGTCGCCTTCTTAGAACTAGACGAGGCTTTGCTTGAAGAAGACTCTTTCACGCTTGAAGACGTGGCTTTGCTTGAAGAATCAGACTTCTTGCTTGCAGTACTCGATGATGACTTTTTGCTCGAAGACTTCTTGGTATTAGATTCACTGGATACCGTAACGGAGCTAGAGTCGTTAGGAATCGCCGGCTTAGAGTTTTGACTGTTGTGGATCGTCACGCCGTAGACAATAGCAAAAATAACCAGCACGATCCCAACTAAGATGATCTGAGGCATGTACCGCCGCACCTTATTAGCCGGTGTTGCGCCGTCTGCCCGTGACTTGCGAGACTGATTTTCAACCGACTGTTCCACATATTCCTGCGGTTGCGTATCCGGGATATCTTGTTGGAACTGCGTCAACAACGCATCGCTGTCGAGGCCGACGGTATCCGCGAATTGTTTGATGAACGCGCGCACATAAAAATCGCCTGGTAGCGCATCAAAGTTGCCTTCTTCGATCGCAATCAGATAGCGTTTTTGAATCTTGGTGATCTGTTGCAGATCATCAAGCGTATAGCCCTTTTCAATCCGGGCCGTGCGCAGTTTTTGCCCAATTTCATCCATTTGTTTTCTTCACCCGCTAAATATTTAATGTCTGTTTTCAGTATAGCATGAAAACAAGTTGTCATGAATTAAGAAATTGTTGAGGTCTAGCGCGAAAGCGCTATTGTAACCACCCACCGGTGACATAAAGGGTCTGTCCGGTCAGATAGGCCGCCTCTGGTTGTAACAAGGTCGCCACATAGTAGCTGACGTCTTGCGGCTGAGCAAATCTTGCCGCTGGAATCTCAGATTGCACCTCAGCTAACGTGTCTTCATCAAACATCTGATTCATTTTCGTCGCCACCGCCCCTGGCGCGACCACGTTCACGGTGATGCCAAGACTGGCGACTTCTTTGGCATATGCATGCGCAAACGCCGATTGCCCGCCTTTGACAGTCGAGTAAGCGACTTCCATCGCGGAGCCGGCACCGCCATAAACCGAGCCGATGAACACGACGCGGCCATGGTGGCTTTGCGCAAGCTTGTCTTGCAGACGCGTCAACAACGCCATCGGTGTCAGCAGGTGCACGCGCATCAGCGCTGTCAATTCCGCCACCGTCGTGTCTTTAAAGAGGTGATAATATGTCTGCCCGGCGGCAAACACTACCGCATTGAGACTGAAAAGTTGCCCGCACAAATCGTCGAGGTGGGTCGCATCTAGCAGATCATATTGCACAGGGATAAAGTCTTGGTGCGGATACGCTGCACTCAATTCATTCACAAGCGTTGTCACAGGATCAACGTGGGCGTTGTAATGCAGATACAGCGACCAACCAGACGCAGCCAAACGTCGCGCGATGGCACCACCAATATCACCAGACGCACCAATAATTAAGGCTGCTTGCATTGCTTTCCTCCTCATGTGCGATACGGCCCTTCACTCTGAACATCCCCGTCAAGCTTAGCGCAATGCGAGTACGGCTAGCGACGCTACCCGACTCGCTAAGACTGCGCCACTTCGTTCTGGGGTTCTTGGGTTGGGTAGATTACCACGCTGGCGACTGCTTCTGGAACGAACAACATCTTGGCTACTTCACGGACGTCTTCTAACGTCAACTGTTGTAGCAAGTGGCCGTAATCAAAGAGGTTAACCGCCCCAAAGCTCTGGGAACTCGAAGCGTTGGCGATACCAGAAAGTGAATTCAACGACATGTAGTACTTACCTAATGCGGCGTGTTGTAGCCGCGCAAAACGTTCTTGTGTCAGTAGCGGCTGGTCAGCACCGCGGGCGATAACCCCCTGGACCGCTTCGATAAAGGCGCTCGGGTCCTGGACATCCCCGCCCAGAGAAACAAAGTTGAAGGTCCGCTGTGCTTCATAGCTATAATCGAACGAATCATCAACTAAGCCTTTGTCGTACCATTCTTGATACAACGGTGACGAATCGCTGAACAAGGCTTCTAACAGCACCCGTGCCGCGATCTGGAACCGGACACCGGCTTCGGACTCATCCACTGCCGTCAATCCCTTGATACCGACCATCGCCTTGGGCCGGATAACCGGCAGGCTCAGCTCGCGGTGTGCCAACAAATCCTTGGCGTCATAATCGCCTGTAACGCCTCGCTGGATCGGTGTCGCCGGGGCAAAGGTCTTGGCCGCTTGGTTAGCCGTGATGACATCGATCACCGCTTGGGGATCGCAATTGCCGACCACCGTCAGCGTCATGTTGCTGGGTTGATAGAAGCGCGCATGCGCTCGGTACAGCATCTCAGCCGTGATCGTATCGATGGAATCAATGCTACCAGTCACGTCAACAGAAGCCGGATGGTGCGGATACAGCGACCCCAATAACCCAAGATACAGCCGCCAACTAGGATCATCTTGATACATCTGGATTTCTTGGCCGATGATGCCCTTTTCTTTATTAACGGTCTGCGCGGTGAAATAAGGGTCTTGAACAAAGTCTAACAGCGTCTCGATGTTTTCTGCAACTTTGGTGCTCGTCGAAAAAAGGTAAGCCGTGCGTGTTGTGCTGGTGTACGCGTTGGCATTAGCGCCATTGGCACCGAACAAGTCGAATGCATCGTGATCAGCTTTTTCAAACATCTTGTGTTCCAAAAAATGTGCGATGCCGGCAGGATCTTGAACAAACGTCTTGGCGTCCAGCGGTACGTAACGGGTGTCGATGCTGCCGTAATTCGTGGCAAACAGCGCATAGGTCTCGTGATAATCACGCTTTGGCACGATCAAGACCTTCAGGCCATTAGCCAACGTCTGGGTGTAGAGCGTTTCACCAATTTTTTCATATTCATGTGCTTGCATGCTACTCCCCCTCACGCAGGCAATAGCTGGCCTGCAACTTAAACGTCGCCGCGGCTGCCATCACTTGTTCTTTCGTAACCGCCTGGATGCCTTGAACAAAGGTGTCCAAATCCGCAGGCTGGCTCGGCAACAACGCCTGCAAAAGCGCTTGACGGGCGATGAACTGCGGGGCATCAAAGGCCGTCGCGCGATTAGAAATCAGGCCGTCTTTGACGACTTGAAGCAGTGCATCGCTAAAGTCCCCGGCTTGCACCTGTTGTAACTGCACGGCGATCAGGTCGCTGACCCGCTGTTGATTTTCAGCATCGATGCCGGTTTGCACTGTTACCAAATGCCGCACAGCATCAAGTGAGCTCGACGCATAATACGCCAAGCTAGCTTTTTCGCGAACGTTCATGAACAGCTTCGACTGTGGCGATCCACCAAACAACTCGTTGGCAACGAGTGCGGCGTAATGCTTTGGCCCATAATAGTCGACATCGACGTGATAACCAAGGTTCAGCTTGGCCTGCATCACTGGTGCGAACTCGTCGAGATGACGGACATCACTCAGTGCGACATCCATCACCAACGGCACCGTCAAGCCATGTCGCGGGGCGAAGTCAAACCGTTTGGCAAGGGCCAATACCGCATCAGCGTCGACATTGCCTGCCACCACGATTTCGATCTGGTCGCTGGACAGCATGTGCCGGTAGGTCGCTACCAAATGCTTAGGTGTCACCTTCATCAAGGTCTCCGGTGTCCCGAACGATGGCATCGCCTGGGCGGTATCTGCTTCAAAATATAGCTTTTGTAGACCAAGACTGGCCTGCGTTTGTCGGTCTTCGTTGAGGCTCTCCAGATAATCGTTGAGATTGTGTTGTTCACGCTGATAAACAGCATCATCAAACTTGCCTTTGTTCATCAACGGCGCCTGCAATACTGCCCGCAACAACGCAAAGCCCTGCGTCAACAGGTCTTCTTGAGCAAATTGGTCGTTCAGCAGGTTTAGCGTCGCCGTCACCCGGTGCAACTGACCTTCCTTGCCAACGCCGATGCCAAAACTTGCGCCAAACATTGCCTCCAGCTGCGCAGATAACTCAGCCTGTGTCGGGTAGGCGGCACAAGCTGTCTCCAAGACACTGGTCAGTAGCGTGCGTGCAGACACATCAGCGTGAGCCAGTGGCGCCAGAAAATGCACCGCGACCCGCGTCGTTTTGAACTTTGTCGTCTTCACGACTGATAAATTGACGCCTTGCGTTAATTGCACTCGCATAAAAATCTCCTTCATAAAATATCAGGGCAGTGGTTACTCGTCGCTATCTTGTGGCGGTTGCACAAACACCTTCCGCGGCTTTGACCCAAGACTAGGGCCGACAATGCCATTACGTTCCAGATCATCGATCAACCGCGCAGCGCGATTGTAGCCGATTCTAAACCGGCGCTGCAACAGGCTTGTCGAAGCGCCTTGTTGGGCGATGACGAACGCCTTGACCTCATCATAAAGCTCATCGTCAGAGTCACCTGATCCGGCTTCCTCATCAGCATCGACCGGTGCCATGTCATCGACATATTCTGGTGCAACTTGATCGGTGATTGCCGACACAACGGCCTCGACATCGACACTTGGGATAAATGCCCCTTGGATCCGCATTGGACTGGAAGCGTCGATTGGCTTATACAACATGTCACCCCGCCCGAGTAGCTTCTCGGCCCCGTTCGCATCGAGAATCGTCCGCGAGTCCACGCCGCTGGAAACTGCAAACGCGATCCGTGACGGGATGTTGGCTTTGATCAATCCGGTGATGACATCGACAGACGGCCGCTGGGTGGCGATGATGATATGGATCCCCGCAGCACGCGCCATCTGTGCCAAACGCACGATCGCAGTTTCGACTTCGTTGCCTGCCACCATCATCAAATCAGACAACTCGTCGACGATGACCACAATAAACGGCATCCGCAAGAGCGTGTCGTCTTCAGCAGCATCAACTTTTTTGTTATATTCCCCTACGTTACGGACACCAGCAGCGGCAAACCGCTCGTAGCGTCGCTCCATTTCCTTCAGCACCTTGTTCAAGGCTGATGGCGCCTGCTTGGCTTCGGTTACCACTGGCGTCAACAGATGCGGTACCCCGTTGTACACGGATAGCTCGACTTTTTTGGGATCGATCAGCATCAAGCGCACCTGACTGGGCTTGGCTGTCATCAAAATGCTGGTGATGATCACATTGATCATCACTGACTTCCCAGAACCGGTCGCCCCGGCGATCAACAGATGGGGCATCTTAGTTAGATCCATCGTCTGGACGTGGCCGTTAACGTCTTTGCCCAGCGGGATCACCAGCGGCTTGCCGGGATGCTTAGGCGTTTGCTCAAAGACATCACGATACCCGACCGTGGCGACCTGTGAATTCGGGACCTCGATCCCGATTAACGACTTACCAGGGATCGGAGCCTCGATCCGGATATCTTTGGCAGCCAGTGCCAGCGCCAGGTCGTCGGAAAGGTTGACGATCTTGGACACTTTTACCCCAGTGGCCGGTTGAATCTCATATTGCGTGATCGACGGCCCCAAGGTCGCAGATTTCACTGAGACATCGACCCCGAAACTGTCCATGGTCTCTTTAAGTTTCACGCGATTTTGCTTGATCAAGTTATATTCATGAGACTGATCGACATCTTCAACCGGTGACAGCAACGTCACTGGTGGCATCACGTAATCTGCCGTCGCTTGACCTGCCGTATCCAACTCTGGTTCTTCCGGAATTTTCGGCTCAGGTTGCGGCTTAGCCGGTTGCTTTGGTTGCAGTTCCGGCTGTTGAGTCGCTGTTGCCGGTGCATTGATGGTGAAATCATCGTCTTTTTCCACCACCGGTGTCGGCAGATCTTTATCGACGTCGGGCTTAGCCGCTTTTTTCTTTGATTTAGAGGTTTTTGGTTTCACCTCTCGGCGGTCTTGCAATTCTGAGATACCCGCTTTGATACCTTGTAACGCATGCAAGGCGCCACGGCCGATCGCGTGAATAACCGCAAACACTTGCTCTGCAGACACCCCACAGATGATCAAGATGCCTACAACCGTCAACAAGCCAAACAAGATCTGCGTCCCAATCCCTGAAATCAGCGGAGCGAACACGCCATACAAGGCGCCTCCGACTAACCCACCGCCAACATCACTGGTTGTGGTCACCAAGGCAAAATCATTTTGCAACGTACGCCAGATTGCGAGCAGGTAATGGCTGTGTACCGCTAGCAGATTCATTGTGATGCCGGTCACGACGACCAAAATACTGATGTAAGCCAGCGCCCCACCCCATAAAAACCTTGGGCGCACGCTTGGCAATGCCCCAGCCGCTGCCAACCACGCCCCAAGCAACGTCAAAAGCAACGCTGGGAACATGAAGGTATTGCCACCAAGCAACCGGAAACAATTGGCCAAGATTGCCCCGACCAGTCCGAGCCGGAACAGCGCCAAACCGCCAAGCACCACAAAAATGACCCCCACCCAATTTAAGGTGTGATCTTGAGTTTTCTTGCCACGCCGTGCTGGTTTGCGCTTGCGGGCTGTGGTTTTGCGTCTGGTTGCCATCGCTGCCTCCTCGTCTGTCTCTAACCCGTCTATTATACACGAGCACTACCCAAAATGAAAAAAGACCAAAGACTGATTTCACCACTTTTCATCCACTTACGCTGTCCGGCAGCGTAAGTGTGTAGTTGGCTGTAGACCAATCGCGGTCGGGTGCGGGTGAAAGCGACTCCAGCAGGCTTCAATCTGTCGTGGAGAGGGTGCTCGGCGGAGCTAACTCAGCTTCGCTGAGTGGATCTCCACCTGCGCTTGGCTGTAAGCGACAAGTCGCTAACAGCAATCTCACCACGTCAGATTGACCTGCTTCCGTCACTTTCACCCACACCCTAGATTCTGCGTATCAGGATAATTTGATGTCATGGACAACTGATTTACTTCGTTGATCACAACTAATCTATTCGGAATCAAACGTGTTGTCAGCCACTAGTCCATCTCTACTCTCTTGGAAATTGCCACTTCCGGTGACACAGGACGTTAACGTCAGGGTTTGGTGTGTGGAGGCCCGAGATGGCTCAGGCGCGGCATTGTTGTTAGCGGCTTGCCGCTTACAACAAAGGCGTCGAGGAAGATCCACTCGTAGCACAGCGGAGAGTTAGCTTCCGAGCGCCTCGCACCGTTCCAGCCATCTCTAGGGCCGGAACACACCAAACCCGACCTATACCACTATCCCAAACACATCCCAAAGAAGACTGACGCTGCCGGGCTGCGAGAGCACAATAAAAGGGCGATCATGTCGCCCTTTTATTGATTAATTCTGTTTGTTCATTGCGGCTTTCAACGCTGCTGCCAGCGGACTTTCTTCCTCTGGCTCAGCGTCTTTGCTGTACTGCTTCAACAAACGTGCCTGCTCGCGCTTGTTCACGCGACCTTTCTTGCCGCCTTTGGCTGCACTCATCTGCTCGGTGTTGCCGCAGTTTTGACACTTGAAGTAGTCACCCTTGCTCCCGGTAAGCACGACCATCTTCTTATGGCAGCGACTGCAACGGTGATTGGTCAACTTAGGATCGCGATAACGGCTGTAGTGACATTCTGGGTTAGAACAGATCAGGCGGACGCCCATCTTAGTTTCCTTCTCGCGCAGTCGCGAACCACATTCCGGACACTTCTTTTGGGTCAAGTTAGGGTCCTGGTACTCGTTGGTACTGGTCTTAACTTCTAACACGAGCCGCTTGGTCTCGGCTTTGATATCAGTGATGAATTCAGTCCGCGTCGTCTGGCCTTTTTCGATGGCTTGCAGCTGTGCTTCCCAACGCGCAGTCAGATCTGGACTGACGAGATCAGGATTGACCAGCTTTAATAACGCCTGGCCTTTGCTGGTCGTCATCAAATCCCGGCCGCGCTTGGTCATCGAGCCCGCACTTTGGAGCTTGTCGATGATATCTGCACGCGTCGCTGGTGTGCCTAGGCCATACTTGTCCATTTTTCCCAAAAGCGTCGCTTCATTCAGCCGCGCCGGTGGTGTCGTCAACTTTTTCGCAATGGTCAGCTTGCCGCGCACCGTCGCGCCCACGGTCAACGTAGGCGCTGTCGATGGTGCAACGTCCTTGAATCCCGGCTCTTGCACGCTGGTGGTTTTCACCGTCACCGTCTCATCCCCAAGTCGTAGCGTATAGGTCAAAACCTCTGCGCGGTAGGCCGGTTTGAACAAACCGATAAACCGTTCTGCGATCAATCGGTAGATTTTCAGCTCGTCGGCTTCAAGTCGTGCCGGTTCCACCGCTTCTTCGGTTGGGATTAGGCCATAATGGTCGCCGACTTTGGCGTCATTATACACATATTCCGGCGCCTTGGCGTGCATTGCCAGCTGTGCTGCTTGCTTGGAATACCGACCCATCGCCGCCAGTCGCGTTTTCATCGTCGCTTTCAAATCGGAAGTGAGATAGCGCGAATCCGTCCGCGGATAGGTGACCAACTTCTCTCGTTCGTACAAGCGTTGCAAGATATTCAGCGTCTGTTTCGGAGAAAAATCATACTGTTGGTTGGCGACTTGTTGTAGCTCATTGAGGTCAAAAGGCAAAGGTGGCTGTTCAACGACTTGTTTGGCCTTGATCCCTTGGACCTTCAGCGGCTGTTTTTCTAACTTCTGGCGCATCGCTTCGGCCGCTTGCTGGGAAGCAAACTGTTTGGCCATGCTGGCGTTACCAAGCGGCGTCTGCACGCTGAGCTTGTAGTACGTCTCCGGCACAAAAGCGTTGATTTTTTGCTCTTGGTCGGCGACAAAAGCCAACGTTGGGGTCTGCACCCGGCCGGCGGAAAGTGAATCGTGATATTTCACCGTCAGTGCCCGGCTGACATTTAGGCCCACGAGCCAATCGGCTTCCGCCCGCGCCAGCGCGGCTTGATACAAATCATCAAAATCTGCTGCTGGTCGTAGTGCTTTGAAGCCGTCGCGGATCGCCGCGTCGGTTTGCGACGAGATCCACAGCCGCTGCAACGGTTTGTTGAATTTCAGATAATTGAAAATATAGCGCGCGACCAGCTCGCCTTCGCGCCCGGCATCAGTGGCAATAATGCCGCTTTCAATATCACCACGCTTGGCTAACGCCTTAACAACGGCAAGTTGCTTGCGCGTCTCCTTGAGTGGCGTGATCTCAAGCTTTTCTGGGATCATCGGTAGCGTGTTGAACGTCCACTCCGCCCATTCTTTGTGATATTGTTCCGGCATCTTCAACGTCAACAGGTGGCCTAGCGACCAGGTGACGATATAGCCGTTACCTTCATAGTAACCGTTGCGTTTTTCCGTTGCTTTCATCACCCGCGCGAGTTCTTTGCCAACGCTGGGCTTTTCTGCAAGCACTAATTTCATTGGGCATCCTTTCTAGACAAAACGTGGAGAGCTTCCTCTCCACGCATCATTGCTTATTTGAGTTTATCGTGTTCGTAAGTATGGGTGAGCTCCAAACCGGCAAACTGTTGCTGGCGCAAGGCCTCATAGATCACCAACGCGGCGCAGTTGGACAAATTAAGCGCACGGACATTTTCCGTCATCGGGATCCGGACAGCTTTTTCTGGATTATCGCGCATGAACGGCTCTGGCAAGCCGGTGGTTTCCTTGCCAAACATATAATAGTGATCGACGCTGGTGTCACTGTAGTCGACGTCAGAGTAGGTTCTGTCCGCAAACTTCGAAACCAGATACAAGTAGCGCTTGTCTGGCACCGTGGCCATGAAATCATCAAGCGAATCATGATAAACGATCTTGACGCTACTCCAATAATCCAGCCCGGCACGCTTGAGATGCTTGTCGTCGGTTTCAAACCCTAGTGGCTTGATCAAGTGCAGATAAGAATCCGTCGCCGCCGCCGTGCGAGCAATGTTGCCGGTGTTTGCAGGAATCAGTGGTTCGAATAAAACAATGTGATTTGCCATGTTGGCCTCCATAATCTTCGCTGCACTCATTCTAGCAGAAAATCCCACGACAACAAACCACACGCTTACTGTCCGGCAGCGTGAGCATTCGGTGTTGGGTAGACCAGTAAGCTGTCGGGTGCGGGCAAAAGCGACTCCAGCAGGGTCAATCTGTCGTGGAGAGGGTGCTCGGCGGAGCTAACTTCGTCTGCGACGAAGTGGATCTCCACCTGCGCTTGGCTGTAGGCGACAAGTCGCCAACAGCCATCTCACCACGTCAGATTGACCTGCTTCCGTCACTTTCGCCCACACCCTGGGTTCTGCGTATCTAGATAATTTGATGTCATGGATACCCATTTCTATTTTCTTAGAAATTGCCACTTCCGGTGACGTAGGACGCTAACGTTAGGGTTTGGTGTGTGGAGGCCCGAGATGGCTCAGGCGCGGCGTTGTTGTTAGCGGCTTGCCGCTTCCAACAAAGGCGTCGAGGAAGATCCACTCGGCGAAGCCGAGTTAGCTTCCGAGCGCCTCGCACCGTTCCAGCCATCTCTAGGGCCGGAACACACCAAACCCGACCTATACCACTATCCCAAACACATCCCAAAGAAGACTGACGCTGCCGGACAGCGACCGTAAAAAAGGCAATAAAAAAGCACCACCTCGGTGTCTAGCACGGCGAGACGGTACCTTAATCAAGTTTCCTATCGCTAACTTTAATCAATTTCCCAAAAGCAAGCCCTGATTAAAGCCAGAAATAAAAATGCTTAAGAGTAATTTAACACCCGATTGTGCAAATTGCAACACTATGGGCGAGATTTTGTCATCTGTAACAATTGAACCGCGACATGGATACTAGCCGGCGGCGTCTGTAAAAGCGCTTCCCGCTTATCTGCCGGTGCTTGCCAGCTCAGCGGCGTCATCGCCATAATATCTGCAAACTGTGCGGCATCGACGGGGAAATCATATGTGATCGAGGTCTGGGTCGCGTCGGGATACGCCGCCATGAATCGATCAAGCACCGGCTGATTGCTGTAGGTTCCTTTAGGTGTGCCGGCGTACAACCCTTGCCGCAACTCCTTCAGGTAGTCGCTGTCTGGGATAACCTTAAACAGCCGCCCGCCAGGCTTTAAGACGCGATCGAACTCTGCATAGGCGCCTGGCGAAAACAGATCGACGATCACATCGAAACTATCATCCACAAACGGCAATTTTGCCAAGTCGGCCACACAGAAAAACGCTGCGGTGTCCAGCGCACCAGCCAGTTGAATGGCCGGCGCAGAGATATCAAACCCGACTGCCGCTGCCCCAGTCTCAGCCAGCGCTGCCGTCGGCGTACCTTCACCGCAACCGACATCGAGCAGCCGCTCCGTTCCTGTCAGCGCCTGGGCAATCTGCTGGACAAAAGGGGCAAACAACCCGGCATCAAGCACCTGCCGGCGTGCAGCTAGCATCGGCGCCGTGTATTCAGTTTTCACCGGCGTGTTCAAAAAGTTTACCGTGCCTTTTTTCGCCAAGTCAAAGCGATGCTGATCGGGGCACACTAAGCTGTGGTCTTCCAAGGTCATCGCCTGATGACACACCGGACAAGCAAACAAGGGACCCTGGTTGGCGATCCAAGCAGATTTTTGATCGATTTTTTTCAAAATAAACGCTCCTGACGTGCGACTCAAGCCGATTTCGGGTACTATTAAGGCAAACATTCGTACCTAGTGGAGGCTACCATGCTCGCAATCTATAAGTTCGATGATACCGTCGGCAAGCTCAAGACGCAAACCAAAATCACGCCTGGCGTGTGGATCAACGCGGTCGACCCCACCCCGGATGAACGGGCACTGTTGATGCAAAAAGCCGCTGTGCCAGAATCTTTCCTCCTATATGGGATGGATCCCGACGAAGGTGCCCGTTACGAATACGAACCAGACGACAACGCACACCTGTTGATTTTCGACATGCCGATCGCCGGCTTGGACAAAAAACAGCGTGCAACTTATAAAACCGTGCCGCTGGCGCTGATCATCACCAAATCCGCGCTCATCACTATCGATTCGCAGTCTCAGCCGTTGCTCGCCTTGTTCGCTGAGAATCGCATCGCTGATTTTGACCCGGCCAAGCGCAACCGTGCCGCGTTGATGATGCTTTATCAAGTGACGGTTGCTTACTTGGCCTACTTACGCGACATCAACAAGGCACGTGAAGCACTGGAAAACAAACTGCAAAACAACTTGAAAAACGAAGAACTCTACGCCTTGATGGGCATTCAGCGTGGCTTAGTCTACTTCATGATGAGCATCAAAACCGATCGCAACGTCCTCGATCAGTTGCACCGCACTAATCCACTGGCATTGAACGAAGACGACATGGACCTGCTCGACGACATTATCATCGAAAATCAGCAAGGTAGCGAAATGGCACAGATCTCTAACTCCATCTTGAATGAAACCAGCGACACTTATTCATCTATCATCAACAACAACATGAACGGCGTCATGAAATTCCTGACCAGCTACTCGATCATCTTGACGATCCCGACATTGGTGTTCTCGTTTTATGGGATGAACGTCGAGTTGCCTTGGGCGAACATGCACATCTCGTGGCTGATCACGATCATCATTTCAGTTGTCATTGGCGTCTTGCTTGGCTTCCAATTCTGGCGTAAAAAGTACTTCTAATCCGAATCAGTCGTGTTTTCGGTGCGATCATCATATGATGATCGCTTTTTTATTTGACGATGATTATTCGTTAATTAATCTTAAAATTAATTATAAAAGTGGCAATCGTCGATTAATCACGAACATTGGTATAATTTGCACACTGCAGTTTGACTTTTATCCGAACATAGCCTATATTAGCTCGTGGTGATGATTTAGTCGCCGATTTTGTTAGAATGTTCGTATTTCACTGAAAGGATGACCGGCATGCAAATTTTTGACTATGAAGATATTCAACTGATCCCCAACAAGTGCATTGTGCGCTCGCGCAAAGAGGTCGACACGACTGTTGTCTTTGGCGGCCGTACCTTCAAACTGCCGGTCGTCCCGGCCAACATGCAGACCATCATCGACGAACCGCTGGCCCAGTGGCTTGCGGAAAACGATTACTTTTATGTGATGCATCGCTTCAACCCAGAACGGCGCGCGGATTTTGTCGCTGACATGCATGCCAAAGGCCTGTTCGCGTCGATTTCCGTCGGCGTCAAACCTGAAGAGTTCGCCTTCATCAAAGAGCTCGCCGGCCACCAACTCGATCCCGAATATATCACGATCGACATCGCCCACGGCCATTCTCAGATCGTCATCGACATGATCCAACACATTAAGAAATATCTCCCAGACACCTTCGTCATCGCCGGTAATGTCGGCACCCCTGAAGGCGTTCGGGAACTCGAAAACGCCGGAGCCGACGCCACCAAAGTCGGCATCGGCCCTGGTAAGGTCTGCATCACCAAACTCAAGACCGGCTTTGGCACCGGGGGCTGGCAGTTAGCGGCCTTACGCTGGTGTGCTAAAGCCGCCAGCAAGCCGATCATCACCGATGGCGGGATTCGCAACAACGGTGATATTGCCAAATCCCTGCGCTTCGGGGCAACCATGTGCATGATCGGAAGCCTTTTTGCCGGCCATTACGAAACTCCCGGCAAGAAGGTCGAAAAAGACGGCAAGATGTTCCAAGAATATTATGGCTCTGCGTCTGAATACCAAAAAGGCGCCCACCACAACGTCGAAGGCAAGAAGATCTTGCTTCCGATCAAAGGCCACATTCAAGACACCTTGACCGAGATGCAAGAAGACCTCCAATCCGCCGTTTCCTACGCCGGTGGCCGCGACCTGCCAGCATTGCGCAAGGTCGATTACGTCATCGTCAAAAACTCAATTTTTAACGGCGACCAATACTAATCCAAAACCATCTGGCCCAGTTTTTTCCGGCACAGATGGTTTTTTGTTGCCGGCATTGCATTTGACAGACAGTCATGGTAATCTAGTGTCGTTGTTACTAACGGGAAGTAAGTAAATCTAAATGATTACAAAGGAGTCTTTTGATGGCTAAGAAATCAAAAATCGCTAAAGCAAATAAAATCGCGGCGACGGTCGCCAAATACGCCGACTTGCGCGCCCAGTACAAGGCCGAAGGCAACTATGCCGCCTTGCAGACCTTACCGCGCAACGCCAGTCCTGTGCGCATGCACAACCGCGACGTGCTCGACGGCCGGCCACATGCCTACATGCGCAAATTCCACCTATCACGGTTGAACTTCCGCAAGCTCGCGCACGATGGTCAGATCCCAGGCGTTCGCAAAGCTTCATGGTAAACTACAACGAGGTCGATCTCATTTGAGATCGACCTCGTTTTTTAGTCTGCTGTGATATAGGTTAGCTGACTGCCAACAGCCAGCTTGGGTTTGACGGTTGGCGTTAAATACAAGGCGTTGGCCAGCGGTTGCGCTGGAACCGGCGCAAAAATCAGACTGACATGCCCGATTGTCTGCAAATTGGTGTTGGCAAGCTGGCCGACATACGCGATTGTGTATGTTGTCGCATCGATCATCAGCTGATCGCCTACCGCCAAAACCATCGCAGCCTGGTTTGTTGCTGAAACAAACTGCTGAACCACGGCAATATCCCGCAAAGCTACGGTCGCACTTTCGTCGAAGAGAATCACCAAGGGATCGTCGGCGACGAGCGCCTGTGACCCGATTGCAGTTACCGTTGCTGTAATCTCCATCATTGACCTCCAGAACCTGTTTTCTCTAGTTTACCATCTTTATGCGCTCAGTATCCGGTTTCAGCACGTGATATAATAAAGACAAAAACTTGGGAGGCTTTTTCTTATGAAACAAACTGTACTTTTTGGCGGGTATACCAAAAACGGTGGTGACGGCATCTACCGCGCCGCCTTCGATTCCGCTGATGGCAGCATCTCAACGCCAGAACCTTACATCACCGATCTGAAGAACCCGACCTACCTGGCAGTTTCCCAAGCAAACTTTGCTTACGCTTGTGCGGCAGGCGACGGCGTTGGCGGCGTGGCAACGATCGATCTGAACCAGCAACCTGCCAAAGTGGTCGCGACCGCCATGGCCAAAGGCGGTTCGCCTGCCCACATCAGCATCGATGAGCAACGTCAGCTGGTGTTTGCCAGCTTCTATCATGACGCTCGCGTGAACGTCTACAAGATTCAAAGCGACCACACACTGGTGGAAGCTGATCGCGCTATCCACGGTGGCAGCGGCCCGCGCCCAGAACAAGAAGCCAGCCATCCTCACTACGCCGCTCTTGCGCCTGATGACCGACTTGTCATCGTCGACCTTGGCAACGACACCTTGACGACTTATCCGCTAGCAGACAGTGGCAAGCTGGGCAAGCCGCAGACGCTACACCTGCCGGTCGGCTACGGCCCCCGCCACCTCGCCTTTTTGCCAGGAGATCCCCACCGCGCTTATCTCGTCGGTGAACTCTCCAGCCAGATTAGCGTCTTGCATTATCATGACGGCGCGTTCACCATTGGCGACACCCGCTCGACGATTCCCGCAAGCTGGACAGAACATAACGGTGCTGCCGCGATTCGCATCACCAACGACGGCAAGTTCATCTATGTCTCCAATCGCGGCTACGATTCGATCGCCGTTTTCGCCCTCAAAGACGCCGGCTTACACCTCGAGTTGATCCAACAGATCCCGGTCCAAGGCGCCTTCCCTCGCGACTTCAACTTTGACCTCACCCAAAAATATCTGCTTGTTGCCAACCAAAACACCAACAACGCGACACTATACCGTCGCGATGAAGCAACTGGCAAGCTGTCGTGGTTGTTAGCTGATATCCCCGCCCCAGAAGCGGTGAACGTCACCTTCTTACCAGCAGAATAGCCGCCAAGCGTCGGCGCCTTATCACCCAGTTTTCAACAGGGTGAGGGGCCGGCGCTATTTAATGTTTAATTTCTGTAAATCCCCCTAGAGACTAGTGGCAAAATTGACGAAGACCGGTATACTGAAAATGCTGGGTTTTCATCTGTGCTCAACCTTACCCACTGGACTATGCAGGTCGAGCCACTACTTCAGGAGGAAATTATGTTAGACATTTTCAAAGCCATTATCATCGGCATCGTCGAAGGGCTGACCGAATTTCTGCCGGTCAGCTCTACCGGCCATATCGACTTGGTCAGCCAAGTCGTTAAGATCCAACAGAATGCCGATTTTATGGCGATGTTCGAATACGTCATTCAGTTCGGGGCGATCTTAGCCGTGATCTTGTTGTACTTCAACAAGCTGAACCCGTTCAGCTTCAAAAAGTCCGCGGCGGAGCGCAAATCGACTTGGGTGTTGTGGGTCAAAGTCATCATCGCCTGCATCCCCTCGATCATCATCGGCCTACCGCTGAACGACTGGATGGATGCGCATCTGCATACTCCTCTGGTCGTTGCGACGACCTTGATTGTCTACGGGATTTTGTTCATTGTCATTGAAAACTACTTCAAAGACAAATCCCCAAAACTGACCTCGCTAGCCAACCTCGGCTACTCGACTGCATTGTTCATCGGGATCTTCCAAGCCTTGTCGATCATTCCTGGGACCAGCCGCTCCGGCGCCACGATCCTCGGCGCGATTTTGCTCGGGACCAGCCGCTATGTCGCCACCGAATTCTCCTTTTTCCTCGCGATTCCGACCATGGTTGGCGTCTCCATTCTCAAGATTGGGAAGTTTCTGCTCAACGGCAACACCTTCACCGGCGAGCAGTGGGCAATCTTAGCAACTGGCACGATCGTGTCGTTCATCGTCGCGGTTATTGCCATCAAGTGGTTGCTGAAGTTCGTGCAGACCCACGATTTCAAACCGTTTGGGTGGTACCGGATCGCCTTGGGGATCGTCGTCTTGTTAGTGCTCTTCTTATAATTTAGGAGGTTCTCATGTTAAAAGAAGTCTGTGTGGAAAACTTTACACAACTGCCTAAAGCCCTGGCCGCAGGCGCTCGCCGTATCGAGCTCAACGATAACCTCGCCGCGGGTGGCACAACGGTTTCCAAAGGCGTGATGGCAGAAGCCACACGCTATATCCACGACCACGATGCCAGTGTTGTCGCGATGATCCGTCCGCGCGGTGGCAACTTTGTCTACAACGACATTGAGCTGAAGATCATGGAAGCTGATCTCTTCGAAGCCCAAGCGCTTGGGGTCGACGCTGTCACGTTCGGCGCTTTGACCACTGACGGGTGGCTAGACGAAGAAGCCATGGAAAACCTGATTGCTGCGGCCAACGGCATGGAAGTCGTCATGCACATGGCCTTTGATGCCATCACGCCGCAACGTCAACAAGAAGCCATCGACTGGCTGGCAGACCACGATGTCGTGCGCATTCTCACTCATGGTGGACCGCTGACAGAATCGATCGACGCCACCATCCCTCATCTGCAAGAACTAGTCGCGATGGCCAAAGGCAAGCTGACTATTTTACCAGGCGGCGGCATCACCGCCGCCAACGTCGAGCAAATCACCTCCACCCTCGGCGTCAACGAAGCCCACGGCACCAAGATCCTCAAATTCTAATTTCAACCAACCTCGGGAAAACGATTCCCGAGGTTTTTTCATACCAAGATACTCTTGCAATCGTTGTCCGGCAACGTCAGTCTTCTTTGGGATGTGTTTGAGATAGTGGTATAGGTCGGGTTTGGTGTGTTCCGGCCCTAGAGATGGCTGGAACGGTGCGAGGCGCTCAGGAGCTAACTCTCCGCTTCGCTACGAGTGGATCTCCTTCGACGCCTTTGTTGTAAGCGGCAAGCCGCTAACAACAAAGCCGCGCCTGAGCCATCTCGGGCCTCCACACCCCAAACCCTGACATTAGCGTCCTGCGTCACCAGAAGCGGCAATTTCCAAGAGAGTAGAAATGGACTAGTGGCTGACAGTACATCTAACTAAGAACGGATTAGTTATAATCACCGAGTTGACCCGTTTGTCCATAACCTCAAACTATCCTGATACGTAGAATCTAGGGTGTGGGTGAAAGTGACGGAAGCAGGTCAATCTGACGTGGTGAGATTGCTGTTAGCGACTTGTCGCTTACAGCAAGGCGCAGGTGGAGATCCACTCAGCGAAGCTGAGTTAGCTCCGCCGAGCACCCTCTCCACGACAGATTGAAGCCTGCTGGAGTCACTTTCACCCGCACCCGGCAGCTTACCGGTCTACAAAACAACAGACACTTACGCTGCCGGACAGTGATCATTTATTTGCGAAAGAATTGAGTAGGATTGGGAACCTTTTGGACCATTGGTGGTACTAATGTGTGTTTGAATCACTTGGAGGTGAGCCTATGGATCTTGCATTGATCCACCGCGCGCAAGCAGGCGATACGGCCGCTTTGGTAGCGTTGTTGCAAGCGCGCAATGACAAGCTTTACCGCACCGCCTATCTGTACTTACACAATCAGGCTGACGCCTTAGATGCCGTGCAAGAGGCATCGTTGCAGGCGATGTTGAATATTCATAAACTGAAACATCCCGAATACTTTGACACTTGGCTGATCCGTATCGTCATGAATTGTGCGTTCAAAATGTACCGGCGCCAGCCCCCATATCAGTCGCCTGCACCGGTCACAGACACGGCAGCGGCCAGCGACTTGCACGCGGATCTGACGCGGGATCTCGCCCGCCTACCACGACGGTATCAAGAAGTCATCGTCTTGTATTACTACAACGACTTGCCGCTAGCGGCGGTGGCCAAAAGTCTACACCTACCGTTAGGCACAGTGAAAAGTCGCTTGAACCGTGGGTTGGCACTTTTGCGCAAGGAAGGAGCGGTCCATCATGAGTACGGCCTTTGATAAAATTCCCGTCCCAGAAAATCTGGTCAATGCGGCGATCGCCACTGGCGTCGGCCAGGCCCAGCCGCGGCGCCATCAGCGACGCATCCGTCGTGGTTTGCTAGTCACCGCGATTTTAATGGCGACCGTCGGACTGATGGCACCGGTGACGCTACAAGCCGGTGGCCTTGTGCCGGCGTACAAGCAACTCCTCGATCAGCCGTTAACAACTGAAGAGCATCTCGACCCGACAATCAACCATGTGCTGGGTGATCTAGACAATCCCCAGCATTATCACGCGCTTAAGGTTCCCGCCCAATCTGTCAACGGGATCAAGGTCCAACCGATCGGCACGTTGGCAACCGCCGGCGTGATCGCGGTGTTGGTGGACTACCAAGGCCAAGGCATTGACCCCGATGCGTTGAAGTCACCAGTCGTGGATGTCCACGCCCCTGGCATGGCCAAGCTGTACGACATCTCCGGAAGCACTGCTGGCAAGGTCAGCGTCGGTCACTACCGCCAAGTGTTAGCCTTTTATCCGCCGACTACTGGTAACGTCAAACTCGCCCACTTCGACCTTACCCTAAGCCACATCAATGGTTCAGATAACGCGCTGCATTTTAACGGGTTGCAAACCGCGGACTACCGCACCCAAACTCGGCTATTGAACGCTACCAAAACGCTCACGCTCGATCATCAACCGGTGACGGTTGCCTTGACCCGAGTCCAAGCTGCCAGCGAAACCTTCGTCTTGGATTACCAAACCAGCTTCCAATCAGTCGACGCCACGCTGGCGCGCTACCTCAAAGAAGCCGCTTGGGTCTCCACCGGCAAAGTCCTCGTCAACGGCCACACCGTGGGTGACCTCGATCTCGGTGTCGGTGGCAGCACCCTGGCAGTCACGACTGGGGCCACCACAACTGCACGCTTTCAGTCGACGTTTGCCAGCCAGTATCGCGACTCGCAAGGCCAGCGCCACGCGCTGCCTGCTAATGCGACCGTCCAATTTGCCTATGAGGTCGTCACCAGCCATCATCAGCGCCAGACAGTCACGAGCTTCTCGATCCCGGCAAACCAGCTGCTACTGGAATAACCAAAAGCCGCCTTAAGACATCGCGACACGATGTCTTAAGGCGGCTTTGCTCTCTGATCATATTCGCATGTCAGCTTTGCGCCGCGATCAGCGCCTGCATATCCGGCGGCAGTGGCGCGGTAAGGTGGATCTGGCGTTGCAGGAACGGGTGCCAGAAGGTCAGTTCTGCGCAATGCAACGCCTGGCGATCGATGCCACCGAGCTGGCCGCCGTAAAGGTCATCGCCATATAGCGGATGCCCGATGGCGGCAAAGTGTGCCCGAATCTGGTGTGTGCGTCCGGTGTGCAGTGTCACCAACACCTGCAACATGTCGCCAATGCGGCGTTGAATCTGATACTCCGTCACTGACACCTTACCATCAAGGACGACGCCGCGGTGCATGTAAAAATCGGTCGTCCGCCCCAGCCGCAACACCAGCCAACCATGAGGCGCCAAGGATCGACCGGCGGCAATCAAGGCGATATAGCGCTTCACCATTTTGTCTGTGTGCAACTGCGCGTCGATCAGACTGTGAGCGAGGCTGTGCTTGGCAAACAGCATCAAGCCACTGGTATCGCGATCCAGGCGCGTCACCACGTGAATGGCGGCGCTAGGCGCGTTGGTAGCCTGCAGATACGCCTTGACGCGGTTGGCCATCGTGTCCGGGCTTTTGGCAACGTCTGGGATCGACGCAGACCCTGCCGGCTTGTTGACGACCAGGAAGTGTTCGTCTTCGTACACGATAGCGATCGGTGCCGGATAGGGAATGACGTTGTCGGACTCGACATCCGGCGCAAGTTCAACTACCACGCGGTCGCCTTGGTGTACGATAAAGTTCGTATGTTCCGGTTGCTCGTTCACAAAAATCGCACCGCCGTGAAATTTAACGCGTTTGATCTGCGCCCGTGCTAGTCCCAGCGCCCGCAAAAAAGCATACAGCTTCACCGGCACCGCGTCGGTGTAAGTCCACGCCAGCCTCACTTTTTGGCTCCGATGAAAGCATCTTCCACACGATCCCAGAAGTGCATGTGCCGGTACCGAGCAAAATGGATGCGTTCATCTGCGATCCGGAAGCGAATCGACGTCACTAATTGTGGTGTAATGCTGAACTGGTCGATGCCCATCAAGTAGTCTTGAAACGGCTCTGGGCGCAAGATCACCCATTCATCCGGCGCCAGGATCATCGGTGCGGCCAGCGTCCGGAAGACCCGGTTGTTGATCGACGCGATCTCGGTCACCTGCATCGCATCCAAACGTGGGTGAATGACCGCCCCGCCATTAGACTTCGAGTACGCCGTAGACCCGGTTGGCGTCGACACACAGAGGCCGTCGCCACGGAAGCTTTCAAAGAAGTTCTCTTTGATATAAACGTCACAGCGCATCGTCCCCGACAGGCGCTTAAGCGTCGCTTCGTTTAAGGCCAAGTAGTGCGACGTGGTACCGTCTTCGTAGTCCGCCAACACATCCAGCAGCGGATATGACACGCTTTGGCCGGAATCTTTCTTCAACGCCTGCACCAACTCGTCGATTTCATAGTCGCGCCAATCGGTGTAAAAGCCCAGATGCCCGGTGTGGACCCCGATAAAGCGCACGGTGTCGAGCTGTTCTGCATACCGGTGAAACGCCCCCAACAAGGTGCCATCCCCACCGACGGTAATCACGACATCGGGATGGGCTTTGTCCATGGTGAAGCCAGCGGCGGTCAGCTTTTCTGTCAGCTCGCCCGCCGCGACCATGGACTGACTGTTTGAATTATTGATGATGGCGATCCGCATACTAGTCATCCTTTTTATCCCGATCTCTGGCCATCGGCACGTTTTGGCCTTTGCCATAGGAGAATAGTTGCTGAGCCTCTTGAATTTCTTCACGGATCTCAGACATTTCCTCGTCCAGCATAAAACTGGCCTCCGCCGCGCGTTTCAGCCGTGCCTTGAGTTCATCTGGGAACTCACCTTGGTATTTATAGTTCAAGGAGTGTTCAATCGTTGCCCAAAAGTTCATCGACATCGTCCGAATTTGGACCTCGGCCAACAATTTCTTCTCACCATGGACGAGTTGTACCGGATATTCGATCACGACATGATATGATCGGTAGCCGGATGGCTTGACATTGGTGACGTAATCGCGCTCTTCGACGATTTTTAAGTCGGTGCGCTTGTGCAACAAGTCAACAACCTGATAGATGTCTTCAACAAACTGGCACATGATTCGCAATCCTGCGATGTCTTGCATATCTTGTTCGAGCAAGTCGTCAGAGATGAATCTGCGCGACTGCTTTTCGATGATCGAGTCCACCGGTTTGACGCGCCCTGTCACAAATTCGATTGGCGTATGTTCATTCGCCTGCTGGAATTGTTTGCGCATCCCGCGGAACTTGATTTTTAACTCGCTGACCGCCTGTTGATACGGCATCAAAAAACTATCCCAATCACGTTGCATTGCCGCGCCTCCGAATCTTTTGCTTTAATCTCTCATTAGTTTACCATATAATCAACGTGAAAACCGGCTCTCACCGGACAGAAAGGGATGTCTCATGTCGATCGAAGCTGAACAAGAATTCAAAGCCTTACTCCCAGCGGCACAAGTCGTCACGCTTTTGTCCCTCTATACGTTTGCTGACCCATTCACACAGACCAATCGGTATTTCGATACCGTCGATGAAGCGCTACGACAACGCGGTTGTGGCCTGCGCACCAGACAGTTCGTTGATCACGCTGAGCAGACGCTCAAGGTTCCAGCAGGACCGGACCGCAAGCTGTTGGAATACACTGATCCTATTGCTGGCAACATGTTGGTTGCTGGTGGTCAGGTCGAAGCGGAAGTCGTTAGCCTCGGCGTCGACTTCAAGTCGTTGCGCCCATTTGCAGAAGCGACCACGACGCGCCGACTGGCCCAACTACCAGCCGGTCTTTTGACCCTCGACCAGACACAATATCCCGACGGCTTTAGCGACTGGGAGGTGGAACTTGAATATCATGATGCCGCCACCGCCCAAAATTTCTGGAAGCGTCTCGGCAAGCAACTACAACTCACTTTCTCAGCCCCGCAGAACAAGATCCAGCGCGCAAAAGTGCACACTCGAGCAAAATAATTGTTTTCTGGCAGTAATCTGGTAAAGTATAGGTAACCTAACATTGGAGGCCAAGCCGTGCTAGAAGTTTTCCTTTTCGTCAATCCCCTTGGGACGCAGTGTCGCGAAACCGAAGCGGCAGTGACCCGACTTGCTGAAGAAACCAATACCCACATCGACTTGCATTTTGTCATGCTCCTGAATTTTCGGATCATCGACGATTTGATGCAGGCCCTACGACTAGATACGACCGATCTCATTTTACGCAATCAACTCTTCGATGCCGCCACCCAAGTGGCCTTGGATTTCAAGGCCGCTCAGTTTCAAGGCAACCAAAAAGCGCGAGCGTTGTTGCTCGCGGAACAAGAAATGTTTCTCGATGGCGATTTCACCTATGATCCGGCGTTTGCCGCGGCCTGTGTCCACGGACTGGGGCTGAACCCAGAAGGCTTTGCTCAAGACCGTCAAAGCCTGACACCAACTGACTGTTTCAACGACGATTTTACCTTAGCCCAAGAGATGGGCGTGCAAGAAGCACCAAACGTCGTCGTCTTCAATCCCCAAGCTGATGACAACGCCGGCTGGCGGCTGGGTTGTACCCCGAATTATCAACGTCTCAAGACGGTTTGTACCAAACTGGCAACGCTCACGCAGCCAAAACGTCTACATGTCCTGTAACCGCCAAAGCCATCCGCGAATCTGCGGATGGCTTTTTTTGTCGCGTTATGCCTTGTTGAGCGCCGCCAGCTTGTGCTCGTAGTCCGGATACCACTCAGCCGGACGCAACCACCGCCAGCCAGTGGCCGTCGTTGCCAACAAGCCTGCACGTTGCAGCTCGTGATGCCAACGATCTGCGACGACCCGCATCAGTGCCTGCGCATCGACCAACGGCGTCAAGGCAGGGTCTGCTTCCTCCCGCCAAAAAGCTTGCTCACTTGGACGGTCAACATCCCCATCACCAAACTGCAACAACCAGTGCGTCCGCAACTGCCACTCCGGCTTCCGCAATCCCGGCACACCTGCCATGCCATCGTGGACGACCCATGGCACCCCTGCTAGATTTCGGTGCTGTTGGTACGCCTCTGCCTGCAAGCGCATGACGCGGCGATCGCGGTGACGCAACTGATTAACGACCAGGCGCGCGGCTTGATAACGGGACTGGCTCACGTTAACCATCTGTGTCTGTACCGGGCCGCCGTCATAGCGGGTGATGGTATAGCCACCCGATCGCCATTGCCAGCGCGCCAGAGACTGCCCCTTGCTGAACCACAGGTGATAATCCCCTGGTTGTTGCGACTGCAAAAATTTGGCCTGCAGGTTGCCAGGGCGCTTGGTGTGGTAGCGTGGTCCCATGATCCACACACACGTTAATCCCAACTTCTGGTAACCAGCGGTACGTTCCTGTAACCGCGGGCCACTCAACGGGCTGCACTGAAACTCAAGCACCAACGTCGTGTCTTCGCGAATCCACACCACATCGGCACGCTGTTTGATTACCGGATAATACGTCTCCAAGGCCACGTGGTATCCCAACCGCTCTCCTAACCCCGCCAACCACCGCTTGCCTGCTAGGTGATCTGCGCTTTCGCCTTCACTCGCCGCTTCGCACGCAGGCCCGATATGGGCAAAATGCGCCGGCATCACCGCGCCGTTTTTGATCCGCACAGGGCGCCGGCAGGCAGGACAATAAAAAGCATTGCCTCGCAAGCGGGTCGCTTCTTCGTGCGTGTGCAATTGCACCAGTTGAGTCTTGGCGTTCATGGCAATAAACATCTCCTCACCTCCAACCACAAATTCGCAAACAGAGGTGAAAAAAAGCACTGCTACACCACGATCGTCGTGGTGTAGCAGTGCTATCAATTAATTTTTGAAGCTGTGGATTGGGGCTGGAATATGACCACCACGGTTGACGAAGACAGAGGCATCGCCGGTGTTGACCGCCATGATCGGCGCGGAGCCGAATAAGCCACCAAATTCGATTGACTCGCCGACCCCTTTACCCGGCACAGGAATCACCCGCACCGCCGTGGTCTTGTTGTTGATCATCCCGATGGCGGCTTCGTCTGCGATCATCCCAGAAATCGTCGTCGCCGGCGTGTCGCCAGGCACCGCGATCATGTCGAGACCGACGGAGCAAACCGCCGTCATTGCCTCGAGTTTTTCCAACGTGATGTGACCGGCCTCTGCCGCCTTGATCATGTTAGCATCTTCTGATACCGGAATGAACGCCCCAGACAAGCCCCCGACACGCTCGGCAGCCATTACGCCACCTTTTTTCACGGCATCGTTCAGCAAAGCCAGCGCCGCCGTAGTCCCAGGGGTCCCGACATGGCTCAGGCCTAAAGTCTCTAAAATTTCGGCCACAGAGTCGCCAGGTGCTGGTGTCGGTGCCAATGATAAGTCCACGATGTTAAATGGCACACTGAGACGCTCGGCCGCCACCTTACCGACAAACTGCCCCATCCGCGAGATCTTGAACGCCGTCTTCTTGATCGTCTCACAGATAACCTCGAAGCTCGCGTCTGGCTGATCAGCGATGGCGCGCTGAACCACCCCTGGGCCAGAAACCCCAGTGTTGATCGCGACGTCTCCTTCAGAGACGCCCCAAAAAGCGCCGGCCATGAACGGGTTATCTTCGACTGCGTTGCAGAAAATGACCAGCTTCATCGCCAGTTTGGGATCGATCGCCGCAATGTCTTTGACGCATTCGCCCATCAGGCGTACTGCATCCATGTTCAACCCGGAGCGGCTCGCACCGATGTTGACACTGGAGCAGACGCGATCCGTCGCCGCTAGTGCCGCCGGAATTTGGCTGATCAACGCCAAGTCGGCCGGCGTACACCCGTTTTGGACCGTTGCTGAGAAGCCACCGATCAAATCGACCTCCACAGCTTTGGCCGCGTCGTCCATCGCTTTGGCCAACGGCAAGAAATCAGGTTTAGGGTCAGCACCAGCGAGCATTGCTACCGGGGTCACGCTGATCCGCTTGTTGACGATCGGAATCCCGAATTCACTGGATATGGCATTTGCCACCGGCACCAGATCTTTAGCCTTGGTAACGATCTTGTCATACACCTTCTGGGCGGTTGTCTTGGTGTCGCCAGTGATACAATCCAGCAACGAGATCCCCATCGTCACGGTGCGGATATCCAGATTCTCTTCGGCAATCATCTGGATGGTTTCTTTGATCTGATTGGTTTCCATAGGCTCTCCTTGTTCTACAGCTTGTGCATCGCGTCAAAAATTTCTTGGCGCGCGACTTTGATCTCAACACCAATTGTTTTCCCAAGTGTCTGTAATTCGCCTTTAAACGCCCCAAAATCTGCCGTTTCAGGCAGTTTTGCCAACAGCATCATGGTGAAGGCGCCTTGCATGATCGTCTGTGATACATCGAGAATGTTCACATCCAACGCGGCGATTTTCGTGGTGACCTTGGCGATGATTCCGACCTTGTCGGTTCCAATTACGGTTACGATAACTTGCATCCTGTAGTCCTACCTTTTTGTATGATAAAGCCATTCTACCATAACCGCATCGTTTACTCTCATCATTCTGCCATTGTTCGGCTTTTTCCGACAATTATTTACCGCTGACCCGCGCCATGTACGCCGGCAACGCCGCAATCACCTGACTTGGCAACGCCACGTATTGAGTCGCTGCCAGCTCATCTGCCACTGCGCTATGCGTATAGACCGCTGCTGCAATCACCCGACTGTGGTAACCAAACTGACCGATGAAGGCGGCCAAGATCCCCGTCAACGTGTCGCCAGACCCGCCTGTGGCCATCGCGGCACTGCCGACCGAGTTACGATACGCATCATCGGCTGCAAACACCTGCGTCCGGTGCGACTTCACGATGACTACCCCAGGCAACTTGGCGGCGGCCGCGTGATTAGCCGCCGGCGTCTGCGCTGCGATCTCAATGCCTGACAACCGTTGCCATTCCATCTGGTGGGGTGTCCACACCAATTTGGCATCTGGCAGTGTCATGTGATGTTCAGCCACCAGCGTGATCGCCGAGCCGTCGATGATCAGCACCTGTTGCGGTTGCACATTGGCAAAAACGAGTTGTAACACGGACAGCGCCTGCGCATCGACCCCAAGTCCCGGGCCGACGACGATCACGTCTTGGCTTTGCATCAACGCAGGCAAACCAGCATCATCAAAAGGCAGGATCATCGCCTCCGGTAGCCGTGCGTGCAACGCCGAGCGATTCACCGCCGCAGTGGCGACGCTGACCAAGCCGGCGCCGGCATACACCGCCGCGCTGGCAGATAAAATCGCTGCCCCGCCATACTGGGCGTTGCCGCCAACCACCAAGATCCGCCCGTAATTGCCTTTATGACTTTCTTCCGCCCGCGGGCGAACAACTTCTTCTACGATTGAACGATCGATTGTTTGCATAAGCTCACCTCAAGCCAATTGTACAGCATCGACCCAACCATGTGCGGCAACTTTTTTGCGCTTAGGACTAGACAGACCCCACAAACCTTGATATACTAGTTTTCGTTGTTAAGTTCACAACAACGTTATGCAATGCCGCAATGGCGGAATTGGCAGACGCGCAGTGTTCAGGTCGCTGTATGGTTATCCATGTGCAGGTTCGACTCCTGTTTGCGGCATAACGTTCAACTCTCAGCTTTAAAAGCTGGGAGTTTTTTTGTTGTCTTATTCAAAAAAACACCGTTATCTTTCCAGATAACGGTGCACATTCAACGCTATCGTTGTCCGGCAACGTAAGTCTTCTTTGGGATGTGTTTTGGAGGGTGGTATAGGGCCGGACGGTGTGCACTCCAGACAGATATGGCTGGAACGGTGCGCGGCGCTCGGGAGCTAACTCTCCGCTACGCTACGAGTGGATCTCCCTCGACGCCGTTGTTGTAGGCGGTAAACCGCCAACAACAATGTCGCGCCTGAGCCATATCTGTCTTCCGCGCACCCCGTCCTTACATTTGCGTCCTAAAAATTCAAAGTGGTGGTTTCCAAGACTGGAGAAATTTAATAGCGACCAGCGATATTAGTTGTGAGTGGTCTATTCATGATTGAATGAATAGACCTTGTCCGATACATCAAACTATCCTGATACACAGAATCTAGGGTGTGGGTGAAAGTGATGGAAGCAGGTCAATCTGACGTGGTGAGATTGCTGTTAGCGACTTGTCGCTTACAGCCAAGCGCAGGTGGAGATCCACTTCGTCGCAGACGAAGTTAGCTCCGCCGAGCACCCTCTCCACGACAGATTGAAACCTGCTGGAGTCGCTTTCGCCCGCACCCGTCAGCTTATTGGTCTACTACCAACGACACACTGACGCTGCCGGACAGTGATTGTCTGAGACTCATACTACTGTGCTGTCAGCTGCGCACGTTCCGTGGTGGTAACAGCCCGATAACTTCCTGCAGGCAAGTCAGCCGGCAACCGCAAGTCACCCATGGCGACGCGCTGCAAGGTGATGACCTCAACCCCGACAGCATGAAACATCCGCTTCACCTGGTGGAACTTGCCTTCGTGGATGGTGATGGCTGCGGTCTTGGGATCGCGCAAGGTGACCTCGGCCGGTGCGCTGGTAAAATCTTTGAACACTACGCCGGCTTCGAGCTGGGCCATCATATCAGGCGTCAGTTCAGCATCCAAGCTGGCCACGTAAGTCTTAGCGACATGTCGGCTGGGCGCCAACAGTGCGTGACCCAAGGCACCGTCAGTCGTCAGTAGCAACAAACCAGTCGTGTCCTTGTCTAGGCGACCCACGGGAAATAATCCGGGACGCCGGTCGTCAGGCGCGATCAGATCGAGTACCGTTTTGGCGTTGGCATCTGTCGTTGCGGTAATCACGCCGGCCGGCTTGTTCATGATGTACAGCACATCGAGCTCGCCGCTAATGCGTTTGCCGGCGACAACAACTGTTGCGTCTTCTGCCAGGGCGTAACTGGGATCGCGAATAGTGGCACCATCGACGGTCACCTTTTTGTTTCTGATCAATTGCTTCACTTCTGAACGGGTGCCCACCTGCAGATGAGCGAGATATTTATCTAAACGCATGTTTTTCACCTAATGTGTAGCCGCCGGCGGATGCCTGCGACGCGTGAGCCGACCACAAAGTCTGCCAAGCGGGTCT
Organism: Lacticaseibacillus boliensis; assembly: GCF_054784775.1. Lineage (NCBI taxonomy): Bacteria > Bacillati > Bacillota > Bacilli > Lactobacillales > Lactobacillaceae > Lacticaseibacillus > Lacticaseibacillus boliensis. Next base: position 9,292 of record NZ_BAAIHN010000025.1, on the reverse strand, counting down.
TCAACACGGCATAGCCGTAGACCGCGACCCCAGCCGGCAAAGAAAGCACCAGCATAATAATTGCAAAAAGCGCACGCTGTGGCGAGACGACCAGGCTGAGTGCCATGATGATCGTCCGCACAACGATGAACATCAACAGCGAAAACGCCGTGATCCCCGCCAGCCGCCGCATGGTCTGTCTGGCCTTGTAGTGGTATCGGACACGCAACGAGCGCATCATCAACACACACGTCACCAGCATCCCCGCCATTGACGCCAAGGTCGGGCCATATACATTGAAAAAGTAGATCAGCGGCCACTGCAAGGTAAACTTCAAGGCAAATCCCACCAGCATCTCACCGATCGCCAGTTTGTTATGAAACAGACCTTGTAATAGCGTCGCCAACACCGTGAACAACCCCAACAAAATCGCCAGCAGACTCGACAATTCAAGCATCCGGATCCCAAGCTGGTCGTAACCGTAAAAGACAACGTAAAGCGGCGTCGCGATCGCGGCCATCCCGATCGCAGCCGGGATCATCACCATATAAAACAATTGTAAGGTGCTCGTGATCTGTGCGGCAACTTCCTTGCGATCGCCGCGTGTCGCCGCAGCAGCGAGCAACGGCAACGCCGTCACCGCCATGGCAACCGCCAGGCTGACCACGATCATGATCAGCTTGTTGGCGTTACCGGCAAACAACGCGTAGATCTCATCCAGACGTTGTTTGGACACGAGAAAGCGGAACTGCATCATCGGGTTGAACGTGTACTGATCGATAATGTAATACAGATTGATTGCAGAATCCAAAACGATGAACGGTACCGCTTGTTTGAAGATGTCGATCAGGATCTGGCCGACAGAGATCTTGATTTGATCACTGCTACCTTGGGCCAACTCTGAGAAACGTTGCCGCTGGCTAATGAGATAAAACACCAATAACCCGAGGCCAAATACCGCTCCGACAAACGCCGCAAACGTCGATTGGGCGACGGCGCCCACCACGTCATGGTTGCCCAGCCGCATGATGATGAACGTCATCAACAACATATACACGATGCGCGCGACCTGTTCGATGAATTGGCTGATCGCACTAGGCGCCATCTCATTGTAGCCTTGGAAGAACCCACGCAAGATCGACAGCAACGGGATCAACAACAGCGGCCACGACAACGAGCGGAAGATGCGCGTCAACGCCACATCGTGAACCGCCAAGATCGGGGCAAACAGCCACAACACCGCCCACGACAAGACGCCCATCACCGCCATCAATAGCACACCCGAACGAAACAGGCGCAACCCCGTCCGGTATTCATTCATCGCGTTGTAATGCGCGACCTGTTTGGAAATCGCACTGGGGATCCCGGCCGTTCCAATGATCAAAAAGACGCTGTAGATCTGATAGCCTTTGGTGAATAACGCATTGGCGGTCAAAAACGCCGCCCCCATCCAGATCCGCCATGGCACGATGTAGATCGCCCCTAAGATCCGGGAGAAAATACTGCCGGCGGTCATCCAAGCCGAGCCGCGCAACATTTGTTCTTTGGCCGAGCGCTGTGGGCGCTTCGCCTGTGTTTGTTTATCCATATTTTTCCGCGCCGCTCCAATCAATGCACTATCTTTCCTATTTTAATTGAAAGTGCCGCGGCTTTCAACGCACGCCGGCGACTTGTCATGTCAAACCAAAAAACCCGTTGCCATGATAGCAACGGGTTTAGGCATTCAATTAACGAACGACGATGTTCACGATCTTCTTTGGCACAACGATTTCTTTGACAATCGTCTTGCCAGCGATAAACTTCTTGACGTTATCGACCTGCTTGGCCGCCGCCTTGATCGTGTCGACATCGGTGTCAACATCAACGGTGATGTGGCCACGCAGCTTGCCGTTGACCTGAACCATCAACTGGTACGTTTCGGTGACCAGCTTGGATTCATCAACAGTCGGCCATAGTTCGTAGGTCAGGCTGTGGTCGTGGCCGAGCTTGCTCCAGATTTCTTCCATCAAGTGTGGTGCGATCGGGGCGAGCATCTTAACGAGGCCTTCGACATATTCATAAGGTAGCACGTCAACTTTTTGCGCGTCGTTGATGAAGACCATCATCTGCGAGATCGCCGTGTTGAAGTGCAGATCTTCGAAATCTTCGGTGACCTTCTTGACGGTTTCGTTATAAACCTTGTCGAGCTTGCCGTCATTGAAGGTGGTGATGTGATCGCGCATCTTGCCTTCGTCATCGATGAAAGTGCGATAGACCCGATCGAGGAACTTACGGGCACCAGCCAACCCGGTCGTACTCCAAGCGATCCCGGCGTCCAGCGGGCCCATAAACATCTCGTACAGCCGCAAGGTGTCGGCACCGTATTGCTCGACGACATCGTCTGGGTTGACGACATTGCCTTTGGACTTGGACATCTTTTCGTGATTGTCGCCGAGGATCATCCCTTGGTTATACAACTTCTGGAAGGGTTCCTTGTTCGGGATCGCGCCAATGTCGTATAAGAACAGGTTCCAGAACCGGGCATACAACAGGTGTAACACGGCATGTTCCGCACCGCCAATATACAGGTCGACCGGCAACCATTCTTTGAGCTTGTCGTAATCAGCCAAGGCTTCCTTGTTGTGTGGGTCAACAAAGCGCAGGAAGTACCAAGAAGAACCAGCCCACTGCGGCATGGTGTTGGTTTCCCGCTTACCTTTGCGCCCATTTTCGTCAACCACATTAACCCAATCGTCAAGGTTGGCCAACGGGGATTCCCCGGTACCACTCGGCTTAATGTCGGCTTCTTCAGGCAACATCAGTGGCAGCTGGTCTTCTGGTACCAGTGTGGTTTCGCCGTCTTCCCAGTGGATGACTGGGATCGGTTCGCCCCAATAACGCTGACGGGAGAAAACCCAGTCGCGCAGCTTGTAGTTCACGTGCTTTTCGCCAACGCCTTTGTCTTCCAGCCAGGCGATCGCCCGGTCGATGGCATCAGCCTTGTTCAACCCATCCAAAAAGCCGGAGTTGATGTGCACACCGTCGCCGGTGTAAGCCGCATCTGCGATGTCGCCGCCTTCGATGACTGGCGTGATCTTCAGCCCAAACTTCTTGGCGAACGCGTAGTCACGATCATCATGGGCAGGCACCGCCATGATGGCCCCGGTACCATAGCTGGCCAAAACGTAATCGGAGATCCAGATCGGAAGCTTTTCACCGTTGATCGGGTTGATGGCATAAGCGCCTGTCCACACCCCGGTCTTATCTTTGTTCAGATCCGTGCGTTCCAGGTCAGACTTGTGTTCGATCGCCGCCTTGTATTCTGCGACCGCCGTCTTTTGTTCCGGTGTCGTGATGGCATCGACCAAGTCATGTTCCGGTGCCATGACGGTGTAAGTCGCCCCGAACAAGGTGTCTGGGCGCGTCGTGAACACGTCGAAGGTCTTATCGGAATCGGCGATCTTGAAGGTCACCTGGGCCCCGACCGAACGGCCGATCCAGTTGCGTTGCATCTGCTTGATGTTTTCCGGCCAATCAAGATCGTCGAGGTCTTCCAACAGGCGATCTGCATAGGCGGTGATCTTCAACATCCACTGGCGCATTGGCTTGCGAACAACGGGGAAACCACCACGTTCGGTCTTGCCGTCGATAACTTCTTCGTTGGCAACCACGGTACCCAGATCCGGGCTCCAGTTAACGGGGATCTCAGCTTCGTAAGCTAAACCGTGCTTGTACAGTTGCTCGAAGATCCATTGCGTCCACTTATAGTAATTCGGGTCGGTCGTAGAAAGTTCACGATTCCAGTCGTAGGAAAAGCCCAAACTATTGATCTGGCGCTTGAAGTTTTCGATGTTTTTCTTCGTGAATTCCCGTGGGTTATGACCGGTATTCAAGGCATACTGTTCCGCAGGCAAGCCGAAAGCATCCCAGCCCATCGGATGCAACACGTTAAAGCCTTGCATCCGCTTCATCCGCGCAGTAATGTCTGTCGCGGTATAGCCTTCTGGATGCCCAACATGCAACCCTTGACCTGAAGGATAAGGGAACATGTCCAGCGCGTAAAAATTCTTCTTATCAGGATCAGTTGTTGTGTTGAACTCATTGTGTTCAGCCCAATACCTTTGCCACTTCTTTTCGATCGCCTTGTGATCGTATGCCATCAATATTGCCTCCTAAGATTGGTCAAACGAACGGTGCGTATGAGGATACAAAAAGCCGCCCTATTAATTAGGACGGCTTTCACCGCGGTACCACCTAAGTTCTGCTGACGCAGCGCTTAATTTGGATAACGGGTCTGCCGGTAGTCGCTACTGAATTCACGTCTACAACGCAAAGGTGAGTTCATCTTCTGCCCGTCAGGCTCGCAGTGGCCGCCTGATCCCTGCTGTCCCGCAGCCGGATTACTAGTCCTTTGTTCGTTTGATATTGGGTCAATGATAGCAAACTCTTAACCGACAAACAAGCCTTTGCCGCCAAAACTATGCTACGATTGAACGAAACGACCCGCTTTTCTTGAAAAAAGGAGTTCCTTATGACACGCTCAAAAACCCCACTTCTCATCACCTTATGTGCGTGGCTGGCGGCCTCCCCGCTAGTGCTTGCAGTCTATCAGCACGCAACCTGGCTACCGACTCTCGACAACCCGATCATCACCGTGGTTACCAGTGCCCGTAGCCCCTGGCTGGATCAGGTGATGCTTGGCATCACCAGCCTGGGCAATCCCGCCACCGTCACGGGAATGACGATCATCATCATGTTGTGGCTAAGCTGGCGACGGGCGTATTGGCCGGCGTTGTTCGTCGGTATCAATGTCAGTGCTTTGAATCTGCTTAACCATCTGCTCAAGACCTGGCTGCAGCGCCCACGCCCTTTTATCGCGGACCCGGCCATCCACCCACTCACGACCGCCGGCGGCTTCTCGTTTCCTAGCGGCCACGCCACTGCCGCCATGGCACTGGGTGGCAGTCTCATCATCTTGGCAATCATCACACAACATGGCAGTCGCCGCTTGATGGCGGTGTTGCTACTGACGCTCATCATCATCGCCATCGGCCTGTCGCGCATCTATGTGCGCGTCCACTACCCCACAGACGTTATGGCTGGTTACTTGATCGCATTGGGCGGGTTGCAATTAATTTGGTGGCTGATGTCGCCAAGACTCGTGCCTCACGGCTAAAAAGGCGCCTTGCGACGAATTCGCAAGGCGCCTTTGTTGTCGTCATTAATCTGCATCCACCATGACTTGATCGCGGTCAAAGGCATTGACGACCAGCGCCAGGGCCACCACGACCACCGTGCCCCAAAAGATGCCGTGCAACCCTGCATACAAGATCTTTTGTAGCGCCGGCACCAACGCCACCGGTAGCGTCTTGGCCTTTTGCGGATCGATCAGCTGATTGAGCATAGCCATGCTCAAGTGGTGATTGCTGGCAACACCGTTGACCATCTGCAGGTTCAAAATAACCCCAAACACCGCTACCATCAGCGTCTGACCCAGCGTTCGAGACAGCGTGTTGAAGCTGGTCGCAACGCCGACCGTGTCTTTAGACACCACGGCTTGAGCGCGAACGGTGGTGGTGGTGATGATCGTCCCAAAACCAAACCCCAAGCCGCAGGCAACGACCAAAAAGGCCCAATACGGCGTAGTTTGTGGCACCAGTGCCAACACCAGGCTGCCGACCAGCAAGACGGCCAGCGCCAGGTTGATGATGCGTTTAGGCGTTGTCATCACCAGCAGGCGTCCGGCGACAAACGAGCCGACGATCCACATCAGCGAACTCGGGGTGATGGCAAAACCACCCCACGCCGCAGATTTGCCCAACACGCCTTGCACCCACATTGGCATATAGGTTTCATAGCCGATGACAAAACCAGAAACCAACGCCGCCACGACATTGGTGACCACAAACGCGCGATTAGCAAACAAGTGCAGATCGATGATCGGGTCTTGGGCCTTGCGCTCTTGGCGCACGAATTGCCACAAAGCGATCGCAGCGGCCACTAAAAAGGCGAGCAATTTGAGGCCCCCGTGTGGCGTCGCCAACGCCTGAAAACCTAACAGCAACAAGAGCAACCCAACGACGAGCCAGAACGTTTCCCAGTAGTCGACCGGCGTTTTTTGCGGCTGATAGTCTTCTTGTAACGCCACCCAAACGATGAGCATCGTGACGATTCCGATCGGGACGTTGATGAAGTAGATCCAATGCCACGACAATTGTTGAACGATAAAGCCCCCAAGAAGCGGCGCCACCAGCGCTGCGATCCCCCAGGCTGACCCGTTGAAGCCAAGAACTTTGGCGCGTTGTTCAAAGGGATAAATGTCTGCAATAATTGTGAAGGTTACCGGCATGATGGCACCGGCCCCGATGCCTTGAAGCGCGCGCATCACGATCAACACCGGCATCGATTGTGCCAGCCCCGACAGCAACGACCCACAGACAAAAACCGCCAAGCCCACTTCAAACACCGGCTTGCGCCCGATGCGATCGGCCAACTTGCCAAACACCGGCGTCGCCATGGCGTTAGTCAGCAGGTAGATGGACACGATCCAATTCATCAGCTCGACGCCGTGCAGTTCTGAAACGATCGTCGGTAGTGCAGTCGCCACGATCGTCCCTTCGACCGCCGTCATAAATGTCGCGATGAACAGCGCGACGGTAACAGCGGCAACATTCGTTGATTTCTTCTTCATAGGCCTCCCTTTTCCATTAAAAAAGCGTTCACCAACCTCGCGGTGGGTGAACGCCTCTTTTCTCGTTTAATCTAAGTACTTGGCCAGCGCCTCGACTTTATCGAGGTGTTCCCAAGGCAGATCAACATCTGTACGTCCAAAATGACCATAAGCAGCCGTCTTCTTATAGATCGGCCGACGCAGGTCAAGCATTTTGATAATTCCGGCAGGCCGCAAATCGAAATTCTCGCGGATTGCCTGCTGGATCACGTCTTCGGCAATCTTGTTGGTGCCAAAGCAGTTAACAGAAACAGAAACCGGTTGGGCAACCCCAATCGCATAGGCCAGCTGCACTTCTAACTTATCAGCCAAACCAGCCGCAACGGCGTTTTTAGCGATGTAGCGGGCCGCATACGAAGCCGAGCGGTCGACTTTCGTAGCGTCTTTGCCGGAGAAGCAACCGCCGCCATGACGAGCGAACCCACCATAAGTATCGACAATGATCTTACGCCCAGTCAAACCGGAATCGGCTTGCGGGCCACCAAGAACGAAGCGCCCGGTTGGGTTGACGTAGATCTTGGTCTTGTCATCCAACAAGTCAGCCGGGATCACCGCACGGATCACCTGATCTTCGACGTCTTTACGGATCTGCTCGAGCGACACATCAGGGTCGTGTTGTGTCGACACCACAACGGTATCGACACGAACCGGCTTTTCATCATCATCGTATTCGACAGTGACTTGAGCCTTCGCGTCGGGACGCAAGTAGCTGATCGTCCCTTCTTTGCGCAACGCCGCGATTTTTTGCATCAAGTGGTGCGACAAAAGGATCGGCAATGGCATCAACTCTTTGGTCTCGTTGATTGCGTAACCAAACATCATCCCTTGGTCACCGGCGCCGATTTTATCCAGCGGATCGGTCAGACCTTCCTTGGCTTCGTAAGAGTCGTTGACCCCCAAAGCGATGTCGGGTGATTGTTCATCTAGCGCAACGAGCACCCCGACAGAATCCGGATCGAAACCAGATTCCTTGGTGTAGCCGATCTCGCGAATCGTATCGCGAACGATATGTTGAATATCAACGTAAGCGCTGGTGGAGATTTCGCCAACGACCAGTACCAGGCCGGTCGTGACGGTGGTTTCGCAAGCGACGTGCGCCTGTGGGTCTTGCGCTAAAATAGCATCTAAAATAGCATCGCTGATTTGATCAGCAATTTTGTCGGGATGGCCTTCTGAAACAGACTCCGACGTGAATAAGTGACGTTCCTGCATGTGTGTGTTTCCCCCTTATGATTATCGGTTACAAGGCATGTCCAATCTGGACCCCATCGGGAAGTGTATTGCAACTTAATTAATATACCACTGTTCACGTCTTTTGGCGACGACTATCACCCGTGTAACCGCGCCAAGATGAAAATAAGTGCAATCACAATGCCACTGACAGCATACCATGATGCCCGCGGGCGCAAAAAGCGGCTTGAGGTGACAGTCGCCACGATGAGCGTTCCGACCGCCGCCACTAGGGTAAACTGTTGCAACCAGTAGCCGACGGCGGTGATCACGACCAGCAACCCCACCATCACGACCAGCGGCATGCGATCTCCCCAAATTGCCACCACCACCGGCAAAGTCACTAAGCCGAGCATCACGAGCACCTGTAGTGTCAAGGTGTGCATGACCAAATACAATAAGAAAGCCTGCACGAAGAAGGTGACCAGCATCCAAGCCGTTGCTTCCCATTGCGGTGTCAAGTCTTGGGTGCTGACCAATGCGGTTAAGAGGATCTGGGCGATTACCAACGGCAATAAGCGCCATTGGCCCACACAAGCCAACACCCCGAAACCACCGGCGGCGATCAACCACCAGCTCAGGCGCCATTGGCTGTGCATCAGTGATAGCGCCAAGACCAGTGCCAAGGCGCACCCTAACTGCCAAGACCAGTCGATGGTTGCTACGCCTGGGTATAACAGTGGGAGAATAATGATTTGCAAAAAACTCAAGACGCCCACAGAAGCTTTATTGATCGTCATCACAGACTCCTTTTTCTACAATTCTACCGCAAACAAAAAACGCCCACCAGTGGTGAGCGCATCCGGTACGGTTCCAACGAGACTCGAACTCGTGATCTCCTGCGTGACAGGCAGGCGTCCTAACCAACTAGACCATGGAACCGTAATTACAAAAAAATGGAGGATACAGGGCTCGAACCTGTGACCCTCTGCTTGTAAGGCAGACGCTCTCCCAACTGAGCTAATCCTCCATTTATGTCTATAAGTGACCCGTACGGGATTTGAACCCATGTTACCGCCGTGAAAGGGCGGTGTCTTAACCACTTGACCAACGGGCCATTTGCAATCAACGGAGAGTAAGGGATTCGAACCCTTGATAGAGGTAAAGCCCCTATACATGGTTTCCAACCATGCTCCTTCGGCCACTCGGACAACTCTCCATGCAACTCCGGATGTCAGGCTCGAACTGACGACACCCTGATTAACAGTCAGGTGCTCTACCACTGAGCTAATCCGGAATAAATATAACAGCGTGGCGGCTTCCTACCCTCGCAGGCAGTCACCCACCAACTACTCTCGGCGTAGAGAAGCTTAACTTCTGTGTTCGGCATGGGAACAGGTGTATCCTTCTCGCCATCGCCACCACACTGTATTT
>NZ_BAAIHN010000024.1:0-46584 GCF_054784775.1 Lacticaseibacillus boliensis | reverse complement strand
TTTCGCAATCAAACCAATTTCTTCAATCGCATCTACCAATTAACTGCCTAAAATAACAAAAAGCCTCCTATCATGGAGACTTTCCTAAAAGATAAATTTATTCTTCAACACCAGTTGACGCAGAGCCGCATTTTTTCTATCTATTATATTAAGCCTTGTCGACTTGTTCGTAATCAAGCTCGGCCGCGGTTTCCCGGTCGAACATCGTGATCGCAACGCGAAGCTTTTGCTTCTCTTTGTCGTTGGCCGTGACCTTGCCTTCCATGCCAGCAAAGGCGCCGTCGATGATCGTCACGGTTTCGCCAAGATCGAAATCAACGTTGGCCGTCTTCCGTGCGCTCATGCCGAGCGAATGTAAGATCGAGGCAATTTCTTCTGGTTCCAGCGGTGCCGGCTTGGACCCTGCACCGTGAGAGCCAACGAAGCCGGTCACCCCTGGGGTGTTACGCACAACGAACCAAGATTCGTCGGTCATGACCATCTCGACCAGAACATAGCCAGGGAACGTCTTTTCCATCACTTGCTTGGCCTTGCCGTTTTTGGTTTGGGTTTCTTCTTCTTCAGGCACGATCACCCGGAAGATGAAGTCGTCCATTCCCATTGAAGAGGCCCGAGACTCAAGGTTAGTCTTCACCTTGTTTTCGTAGCCGGAGTAAGTATGCAATACGTACCATTGCTTTTCTGCTGATTCTACCATGATAGGCTCCTTTGATTGTCTTTGCCAAAATAAAAAACCGTCCATTATGGGCACGGTTTTTCGCTGAGATACAGTATACCAAAACGACGACTAAAAGACAAACGCATTCAAGATCATCAAGATGATCCAATCGGCGATGGCGAAGTAAATCGCAAACAACAGGGAGGTCATAATGACCGTCGACGTATCACGCCGCGTTTCATGCGCGTTCGGCCAAGTGACGGCCTTCATCTCTTGAATGACACTCTTGATAAATTTCATGGCTGCTTCCTCCCTTGCGTCGCTTATTTGGTTTCGCGATGTTCAGTGACTTTCTTACAATACTTACAATATTTATTTAACGTGAGGCGTTCCGTGCGTTGCTTGTTTTCTGGAACGAAATAGTTGCGCCGCCCACAAACGGAGCAGGCCATGGCGACTTTTTTTACAGACATAGGTGATTTCCTCCAGTCACACTACAATGTATCAAAAATTCAAGCCGCCCGCAAGCAGGAGCAACACAACCTCTGCCGCCGCAGTGACTAACAGCGTCTTGATCGCGAGATTGAACGTCTCGGTCTTGCTTGGCTTGGCCAAAAAGCCGCGGGTGTTCTTGGCGACCAGCGGCCACAACAACACCGCCAACAACACGAGCCAAGGCAACAGCCGCAACAACACCGCCACCACGATCATGGCATACGCCACGCGGGGTAACCACGGGTAAACTGCCAGCGCCCGCTTTTGGCCAAGATAGTAAGGCAACGTGAAGCGCTGGTTGCGCTCGTCTTGGGCCAAGTCACAGATGTTGTCTGCAAACATCACCGTGCCGTCTAAGATCACGATCGGCAACGCCACCACCAACAAGGCCAGACACATTCGCAGATCGATGCCGAAACGAAAGGCGTTGCCGGCTAAAGCGAGCGTCACCGGCCGTGGCTGGACGTTGACAAACACCGCGATAAAAATCGTGCCAAATCCTTCGCACAACCCCGCCAACAGCTCACCGCTGGGAATCCGTGATAACGGCACCGGGCCGAAGGTGTAAAAGATCGCGACAAAGATCGCCGCTCCCCCGATCAGCAACAGGCTCAGATCGGTGCGGGTCACCAGCCACAACCCGCAGGCACAAGCGAGCCCGAGAAAGCCGAGCATCAACGCCAAGATCCGTCGCGGAGATAAGTGTTCTCGCCCGATAATGTTTTGGGTGTCGCGGTACTGCAAGTCTTTGGCCTTGTAGAAATCCTGCACGTTGTTGAACCCGGTCACGAACAACGCGATGCTCATCTGGCCGACAAAGTACACTGCCGTATTCGCCCAGTTCAGCTGGTGGTAATGGACCCACGCATAACTGACCCCGAACAAGAACGGTAACAGGCTGGCCGCCTTGGCCGGCAGGCGAATCAATTCTAAAAACAGCGGCCACGTCAGTTTACGATAAGTCGTCACGTCGGCCACCGCCAATCTACCAATAAGCCAAGCACTAAGGCGCCATTGGCCAGCACCAAGTTGGCGATCGCGGTTTTGAAGGTGGCAGTTTTGACTTGCCGCGCAACAAAAAGCCGCGTGTTGTGCACGACCCCGGGAATAGCGACCAACGCCAACAGCAGCGGCCAGTTCATCAAGCCGATGCCGACTGCGACCATGATAGCCAAGAACCCACAATACGCCAGCGCCTGATACAGCCAGATGGCATATTTATGTCCGAGATACATGGGCAGCGTTGTCCGGTGATTGGCGTGGTCTTCGTCAAGGTCCGACAAGTTATTGGCCAGCATCACATTGGCGATCGTCGCCATCGGGGTCACACACACCAACCCTAACGCGACCAGTGCCACCCAGTTACCAGAGACGTAAAGCTGCGGCCACGCCCATTGCGCCGAGACAAAGCTTGTCGCCGGGACGTTCACAAAAACCGCGATGAACGGGATTCCCAGACCCATGGTGACGCCAGAAAATACCTCCCCTAGCGGCAACCGCGACAACGGCAGCGGCCCGAAAGTATAAAAGATTCCGATCACAAAACACGCCCCACCGATGAACAGCAAGAGCCACTGCGTCCGCCACACCAACACCAGCCCGATCACACTCGCGACGCTGAGCATCGCCACGATCAGCGCCACGACGCGACGCGAATCCAAGCCGGCTTTAGAAATGATGTTGGTCTCGGCCAAATAGCGCTGGCTTTGCGCCTTATGATAATCCATCAAGTTGTTGATGGCAGTCGTCGCCATGTCGACCAGCAACGTCGCGATAACGAACAACACCGTGTTGATGCCGTCGATGTGATTAAAATAAACCGCCGCAAACAACACCCCGATCGCACAAGGCAAGAGGCTTGCAAGCTTGGTCCTGGCTTCGACGAGTTCGAGGAAAGTTGCCATTACTTCAGCTCCGCCAGCTGGTAGCCAGAGTCTTTGAGCAGTTTGAAGTCTTTCTTCAGGCCGCTAGAAACATAGACCTTCTTATCCTTTGTAATGAAGATCGCCTCGGCATAGCCGGTTTTTTCGATGAACGCCATGCCGCCTTTAAGCCCTTTATCAAAGGTCGCGGTCGATAACGCATCCCCATCGACTGACTTCTTCGTGATGATCGACACCCCCATCAGATTGTTGTCAAACGGATAGCCCGTTTTTGGATCCATCAGGTGTGAATACGTGTGGCCGTCAACCACCAGCTTGCGTTCATAGATGCCGCTGGTGACCACGGTCATGTTGCTGGCCGGCACCGTGCCGATGGCCGTGCCGCGCGCTTCTTTCGGGTCTTGAATGCCGACCGTCCAGTCAGCGTCTTTTTGCTTCGGACTGTGGCCGAGCACATAGATATTCCCGCCAAGGTCGACGATGGCCGTCGACACCTGGTCTTTTTTCAAGACCTTGACGACTTCATCGGTGATGAAGCCCTTGGCGATCCCGCCGAGATCCAGTGCCATGCCGGGACGCTTGAGATACACGGTGTGATTCTTGTCGTTCAAGACAACGTCTCTGTAATTCACCAGCGGCAACTTGGCATCGATCTCGGCTTGGCTAGGCTTGCGGGCATCTGGAAAACCGATGTGCCAAAGGCTCGTGATCGGGCCGATCGCCAGGTCAAATGCGCCTTGCGACTGGTTGCTGTAACGCTTGGCGTACTTGATCATCTGGTAGATCGCAGGCGTCACCTTGACCGCCTTTTTGCCGGCTTGGGCGTTGACGGCGTCGACTTCAGAACCTTTTTGGTTGACCGTCGTTTCGCGCGCCAGCGTCTTGATCCGCGCAAACGCGTCGTCGAGCGCCGCCTGCTTGCCTTTGTCATACACGCGCAAAGTGACGACGGTGCCCATCAGAAACTGCGTGTCTTCATAAGGGGTCTTGACCAATACCGGGGCCTTTTTTTCTGCGGGTTTGCTCTGCTGACCACACGCGGCCAGCGGGGTGATCGCAAGCAAAAGTGCCACCACACCCAATATTATCTTCTTCATTGCGTCAATTTCCTTCCAACTGTGAATAATTCTAGTATACAGACCTGAGACCGCGGCTGGAAAGCATAATTCCCCGCCAACACGCTTCCTTGATAAAAGACAAACGTCTCTGGCACCCGACCCCAAAACGGGTAGGGCGACAGAGACGCTCGTCAATTAGACTAAGGCCACATATGTCTCAGCCTCAGATCCGATGACAACTAGCAATTATTCTTCGTAAACAATATTGTCAACGGTGATTGGCTTGGTGTTGCCGGCTTGGGCCGCGTTGATCAGCTGTTCAGCATAGCTGATGAAGCTGGTCGAACTGTGGGTCGCACCGGAAACAACGTCGACTTCAGCAGGGGTTTGCTTCTTGACCAAACCTTCGTTGAGGGCCTTGGTGTATTCCACTGGGCCGACCTTGTTGACCTTCTTCATGCTCTTTTCATAAGCGGCATCTTTGGTCTTAGACTTGCCGTTTTTGTCAACGTTATCGTAGTTAGACGCCGTGATCTTGCCATCTTTGACGGTGATCGAGAAGGTCACGCGGTAGCCGTGTGAGTAGTTCTTCTCGTTAAGGGTATATGTCCCGTCTTTCAACTTATCTGTGTTATGAATTTGGATCGTGGCGGTGTTGCCGGCTTGGGCAGCTTGAACCAATTGGGCCGCATAGTTCTTGAAGGTCCAAGAAGATTCCGTTGCGCCACTGACGACGTCGATGGCACCGGTGTTTGCGCCGTTTTGTTTGAACGACTTGTTCAGTTCTGGGATGTATTCCTTAGGCCCAGTCTTAGCGACTTTCTTCATGCTCTTTTCGTAATCAGCATCTTGTGTCTTGGACTTGCCATTCTTGTCGACGTAGTCATAGGCCGTCTTGGTGATCTTACCATTGGCAACGGTCATGCTCATTTGCACCTTATAACCGTGAGAATAGCCAAGTTCATCAAGCTTATACGTCCCGTCTTTGAGTGCCCCACCGGCAATCTGCTTGGCAGAACTAGAAGACTTCTTCACAACTTTGGAGCTTGAGGCCTTTGAACTTGAGGAATCTTTGCTGGATGAGCTGCTCCCACAAGCGGCTAAGGTCAACGCGGATAACGCGATCACTGAAACACTAGTCAATGTCTTTGCTAATTTCATAGTCTATACCCCTTTATCTATTATGCCCTAATTTTGTGTTATCTTTCACACAAAATAAGTGTACTCAGGCATTGTGCAAAAATCAACAAAAACCCAAAATTTTCAGCGCTTTCACATTTTTATAAGCCCAGTCGAATGATCACGCTTACCCGTATGTGGGAAACCATTTTCCGAAGATTTTAGGTTTAGCCTAATCAGTTGTGTGAAATAATGGACAAATCAATTGGATAAAAGGTATAATGATGCGTGTAATTGGGAATTATTCGCTAAGAATTCACAGAGGAGTGTTATTGCCATGGCGCAAAAAAACATCGTCGTCATCGGCGCCGGGTTTGCAGGGGTATATGCAACCAAACGGCTAGCCAAGAAGTTCAAACACGACCAAGATGTCACCATCACCTTGATCGACAAGCATTCATATTTTACCTATATGACCGAGCTCCACGAAATCGCCGCTGATCGCGTCGACAAAGACGCGATCCAATATGACTTACAACGCTTATTTTGCCGGCGGAAAAACGTCCGCCTCGTCACCGATGAAGTCACGACCATCGATCGCGACGCGCAGCTGGTCAAGACCAAGCACGGCGCTTATCCTTACGACTACGTGATGCTTGGCATCGGCTCAGAGCCTAACGACTTTGGGACCCCAGGCGTCCAAGAACACGGCTTCACACTGGGGTCTTGGGAACAAGCTATCGCGCTCAAAGAACACGTTGAAGACGTGATCGCCCGCGGTGCCGTTGAACACGATCCCGACAAGCGCAAGGCGCTATTGTCGCTCGTTGTTGTCGGTTCCGGCTTCACCGGTACTGAAACCATCGGTGAATTGCGCGACTGGCGCGAGCAACTCGCCAAACAAAACAAGCTCGATCCTGAAGAGATCACCTTCACCTTGATGGAAATGGCGCCGACGATCATGAACATGCTGGACCGCTCTGACGCCGCCAAGGCCGAGAAATACATGCGCCGCCGCGGCATCAACATCATGACCAACACCGGCGTCGTCGGCGTTCATGCCGATCACGTCGATCTCAAAGATGGCACCACCTACCCGACGGCAACCTTGATCTGGACCGCCGGCGTCAAGGCATCGTCACAAGCTGCCAACTTCCATCTGACGCAAGGCCGCGCCGGTCGGATCGTCGTCAACTCACATATGCAGTCTGTCGATGATGAACGGATCTACGTTGTCGGGGATGTTTCGTTTTACGACGGCAACTCCGATCGCGGCGAACCTCAGATCGTCCAAGGCGCCGAAGCCAGCGCCCAAACGGCCTTGTCTAACATCACCAACCAGATGCACGGCCAGGCCGCTGACGTTGACTTCAAGGCCTCTTATTCAGGCTTCATGGTCAGCCTAGGCTCCCGCTACGGCGTCGCTAATTTGATGGGGATCTTCCACCTTTCCGGGTTCTTTGCGATGTTGATGAAGCACCTGGTCAACATGTTGTATTTCGTGCAGATCTATTCGGGTTATTACCTGTTCCAATACGTCATGCACGAGTTCTTCCGGACCAGAAACGACCGCAACTTGATGCGCGGCCATGTTTCTCGTCAAGGCAACGTCTTATGGGCGGTGCCGGCACGGATCTTCCTTGGGGCCATGTGGCTGGTCGATTGCTCGTACAAGATTTCGGGCAAAGAATCTTGGTTCGTCGACAAGTTGCGCCTACCATTTTCTTGGCTCCAACCGGCAGCCACCAGCGGTGCGTCTGCCGCCGGTGCTGACGCCACCTCAGCCGCGTCAGGTGCTGCCGCTAGCGGTGCCGCAGACACCGCTGCGGCCGCGGCCAAGTCGGTGTTCTCCTTGTCCTATCAATATGGCAAGGACCCAATGATGGTTTTCGATCAGATGCCAAGATGGATGTATAACATCACCAAAGTTTTGATCCCGAACCAACAAGTCGCCTTCTTCATGCAAAAAACGATGACGATCGTCGAGATCCTGATTGGCCTCGCCTTGGTTGCTGGCCTGTTCACCTGGTTGAGCGGTGGCGTCTCCGTGATGTTTACGATCATCTTCTGCCTCAGCGGCATGTTCTATTGGGTCAACATCTGGATGATCCCGATGGCCATCGCCGTGATGAACGGCTCCGGCAGAGCGTTCGGCCTCGATAAGTGGGTCGTTCCATATCTGCAAAAAGTCTTTGGCAAGTGGCGGTACGGTCAACCAAAAGCGTTGTACGGTAGCGATACCGTCCGCTAGCGGCCTTGTCCACCATGCCGGCAAGCCACATTGTCCGGCCTTAGGTTCTGGGGTAAACTGGCCTCAGAGCCTTTTTTATCGGCAACATCACGAAGGGAGAACATGATGAAGCACTACATCAAAATGATCCGCCCCTTCGACTACATCATCGTCTTGGCCTTGTTGGTGGCGTCGTTCATTCCGTATGTCATCTTCGCGCGTGTCGAAGCCCAGAAAAATGCCGCCGCCCCTCAAACGGTTTACACCGCGGTGGTGACCCACGACGGCAAAGAAGTCTATCGCATCCGTTTGACCGGCCACCATGGGACCACACACTTCCGCTACAGCGACGGCCACGACTATAACGACATCGTCACCACCGATCAACAAATCGAGATCAAAGACGCCAACTGTCCGGATCAAGTCTGCGTGCGCAAAGGCAAGATCGCCAAACCCGGGCAAACCATCGTCTGCCTGCCGCACAAATTACTGGTCTCGATCAAATCCAGCGGCCACTCTAGCGGCAACAACACAGGGGGGATGGTGTCCGAATGACTTATCGCCCTGATCGAACCAAACAAATTATTTTTATCGCGTTGCTGTGTGCCCAAGGGGTCATCATCGGTCTGTTAGAGCGCATGATCCCCTTCCCGTTTGCCTTTGCGCCAGGCGCCAAGCTCGGCTTAGCCAATCTAATCACCATCGTGTCGTTGTTTACCATGTCGGTTTCAGACAGCTTCTTGTTGATGGTCTTGCGCTTGTTATTGACGACGCTGCTCGGCGGCACCTTGTCGACGTTCCTGTACTCTGGTGCCGGCGCTTTGCTATCATGGATAGGGATGCTGTTGATCAAACAACTGGGCGAACGCCGCGTCAGCATGATCGGGATTTCTGCTGCCGGTGGGATCTTACACAACGTCGGCCAGCTGGTCGTCGCCAGCCTGATCGCCCAGTCGTGGACCGTGATGCTGTACCTGCCGATCCTCAGCTTCATGGGCATTCTGGCAGGGATCGCCGTTGGCATCGCCGCCAACTTTCTTTTCGAACACATCGACACCCTCAGCCGGTTACGCTTTGACCGCCGCAAAAGGAGACAGACATGAAGATCCATCCAATGTGGGCAGACTACCCCGCGCTTGCTTCCGAGCTCAGCGCCACCTTAGACCTCATCACCACCCAGATCAAACCACAAAGCTCTGCCGTCGCCACGGCGTTGATCGAGATGATCAACGCCGGCGGCAAGCTGTTGCGGCCGGCGTATTGCCTGCTGTTTTCACAGTTCAGTCCGACAAGCGACCGGCAAAAAATGATCGCGCTGGCCGCGGCGATCGAGGCGCTACACAACGCCACCTTGGTCCATGATGACATCATTGACGCTGCTAGTATCCGCCGCGGTTTACCAACGATCAGCGCTCGTTTCGGCCAAGACGTCGCGGTATACGCCGGCGACTACCTATTCGTCGTCTGCTTCAAGCTGATTGCCAAATACGCCAGCGACCTCCGCTCAGTACAACAAGATGCCAACAGCATGGAGCGCTTGTTGAACGGGGAACTCGAGCAGATGAATACGCGCTATCAATACCAGATGGACATCGATCATTACCTCACTCAGGTCTCTGGCAAAACCGGCCAACTTTTCGCCTTGGCAAGCTTCATTGGCGCTTATGAAAGCGGCCAATCGATGCGCTTTGCCAAGCGGATCGAACAGATCGGGATGAACATCGGGATCGCCTTTCAGCTGCTGGATGACATTCTCGATTACACCAGCGACAAAGCCACGATCGGCAAGCCGGTGCATGAAGATATCAAACAAGGCGTCTACTCCGCCCCGTTGATCCTCGCGATGACTGACCATCGCGACGCCTTCATCCCGTTATTGCAGAAACAACACGACTTAAGCAATGCTGATCTGGCCGCAATCGACGACTTGATCACGCGCTTTGGCGGCGTGACCCAAGCCAAAGCCATGGCGGCCGACTACACCCACCGTGCCTTAGAAGGACTGGCGACGCTACCGGACAAACCGGCAAAGGCGACGCTGATCCGCCTGACGACGCAACTGCTCGACCGCAAAAGCTAACTGATTGACCTACAGCCAAAAGGCGCCGTGAACAAAACGTTCACGGCGCCTTTTTTGGTATCGTCATTACCGGTGAAACTCAGCAATATACCGTTCAAGCTTGCGCTTTGTCCGTTCCCGGGCATATTGGACTGAAGGTTCTTGGTCTTTGATCGTGCCGTTGAAGGCGGCGTACAACACCTGAACTTCAAGCGGCGTCAGCTGTTTCAACAGGCGGTCGAGATCGATCCCCATCAGCTGCGAATCTTCGACGTGTTGACCGAGTTGTTGCTCCTTGGCGCGATCGATCGGATCTGCCATCACCACCGAGCGTGAATACGCGGCCCGCTTCTTGGCGAGGTGGCGCCGGACCAAGGAATTCATGTGCGAACGCAAGACCATCGCGTAATACGACCCGAACGTCGTCCCGTTGCGGCGATCATAGCGCTTGATGGCATTAAACATCGCCATGCGTGCTTCTTGGAGCCAATCTTCTTCGGAAAAATCTCGTAAATAGTAGTGTCTGATAACTTTATACACTAGCGGCAGATATTGTTCAAAGATCCTGGCAAAGGCTTCGGAGTTGGTCTCGGCGTCTGCCAGCAATCCATAGAGTGTTGCTTCTTCCATCGAGAATCACTCCATTGAAAATGACCCCAGACTTACGAAAAGTAAGTGCCACCACCAGGCCCACATTGTACCCAACTTTTCCCCGATATACAAGAAAAACTTTTTGGCTTTTAAGTTGGGTTTAAGCTTGCCTGCCTATGATGATCCCCATCAACTAATCATATGGAGATGACAATATGGACAACGCGACAGACCTCACGCAACAAAAACGCCGCCCGCACACCTATAACTTCAAACAACTGCTTCCTTGGCTGATTCCTTTTGCCTTGATCGGCCTTTGGCAGATCACCGGCACCCTTGGTTGGCTCTCGACAGCACTTTTGCCGACGCCGCTGGCCGTTTTGCAAGACGGCATCAGCTTGTGGCAAAGCGGGGATTTGCCTAAAAACCTCGGGATCAGCTTGTATCGGGCCATGGCCGGCTTTGCGATCGGCGGCTCAGTCGGGTTCTTCTTCGGGATCCTCAACGGCTTATCCAAAACCGCCCGCGCCTTATTCGACTCCACGATCCAGATGCTACGCAACATCCCCCACCTGTCTCTGATTCCGGTGGTGATTATCTTGTTTGGTATCGGTGAGTCCGCCAAGATCTCGCTGGTCACCGTCGGCGTGATGTTTCCAATCTACATCAACACCTTCCACGGTATCACCCGCATCGATCCGGAGCTGGTCGAAATGGGCCAAGCTTACGGGCTGTCGAAGCGTGAGATGCTGACCAAGATCGTTTTCCCAGGAGCGCTTCCGACCATCTTAGTCGGGATCCGCTACGCCCTCGGGGTAATGTGGACGACCTTGATCGTTGCCGAAACAATCAGCTCGACTTCTGGGATCGGCTACATGGCGACCAACGCGCAAGAATTCATGAACATGAAAACCGTCCTCTTATGTATCGTCATCTATGCCTTGCTCGGCAAAGCCTCCGACTTGATCGCCAAGTTATTAGAAGACATCTGCTTGGACTGGCAAAACGAAAGGAGTCACTAATATGACCGAACCCTTATTGACCCTCGACCGCATCGGGAAAGTCTACGGTGACAAAACCGCCTTGCACGATGTCAACTTCAGTCTCTATCCTGGTGAATTCATCGCCTTGGTCGGCATGTCCGGCGGCGGCAAATCAACGATTTTGCGCCTGATCGCCCAACTGGAACAACCGACCAGCGGTGATATCCATTACGCTGATCCCGCCATGGTCACCCGCGTGATGTTCCAAAACGATCGCCTGCTGCCGTAGATGAACAACCTCCAAAACCTCTCGTTCAACAGCAAAGACAAAGCCCAACAAGAACGCGCCTTGGCGATGCTGGCCACCGTCGGGCTGCAAGACTTCGCTGATGGTTATCCCAACGCCTTGTCAGGCGGGCAAAAGCAACGCCTCGCGCTGGGGCGGGCACTGATGGCCGATCCGCAGCTGTTGTTGCTCGACGAACCATTGGGGGCGCTAGATGCCTTGACCCGCCGCAAGATGCAAGATTCGATTGCTGCCATCTGTGCGGAACAGCACCTCACGACCTTACTGATCACCCACGACGTCGAAGAAGCCGCGCGCATGGCCGATCGTGTGATCGTGGTCAAAGACGGCACCAACGTCTACGAAGCCGACGGTGCCAAAGGCCAAGGCCCTGCCACCATCGGGACCGTTTCAGAACAAGTCTTAAGCGTCATCTTGAACACGACGCCTGCCTCAGCTTAGGGGGTGCCTTGTGACCACAACGACTAAAAAAACTCGCCGCTACCTCTATGAAGTCGATGCCATGCGTATCATCTTCATCTTCGGGGTGCTTTTGAATCACACCACCACCGCGTTTACCCAAAGTATGACCGATGCCAATGGTTGGGCGCACATGCTATTGTTATCGACTCACCTCACGATCCATTTCACCCGGATGGGCTTCATGTTCATGACCGGACTGGTGCTGACGCTCAACTATTATCACAAAGATGACTGGCCAAACTTCTTCAAGAAACGTTTTTCAGGTTCTGGCTGGCCTTATCTGCTGTGGAACTTTATCTTGATGGTCTTCGCCTTGATCGTCGGCGCCCCGGGCTTTTCACTGAATCACTTTGTTTCTACCTACGCCAGCGCCATTCTTCACGGCGATCAGTTCTATATGTATTACATCCTGGTCACCTTGCAGCTCTATCTACTGTTTCCCCTGCTGGTGTGGTTGTTCAAACGGCTGGAAGACCACCACGGCACCATTGTGGTCGTGAGTTTCTTGATCCAACTCGCCTTGATGTTCGGCATCAAATACGGCCTGCCCCATATCGATCGTAGCAGTTGGCTGTGGTGGTTCCGTGCTTATGGCGTCAACGTCTTCACCTACCAGTTCTACTTCATCTTCGGTGCCTTCACCTCGCTGCACTATGACCAGATGGTGGCGTTCATTAAACACCATGCCAAAGCCATCGGCGGCATCACCTTGGCCCTGGGTCTAGGCACGGTCGCCTACTATTTCTGGAACCGCAACGTCTTGGGGCTGAGCCACACCAGCGCCGTTTCCCCACACCAACCCTACATGTTGGTGTACGACACCATGATGATCATCTTCGTCTTCGGAATTGGCAAGCTTTACGACCGCTCGCGCACGCACAGCATTCCGAATTGGCTAGACCGCTTTATCAAAAACGGCGCCAAAGTGTCGTTTGGGATCTATCTGGATCAAACCATCGGCTTAGCTTTTCTGCGTTGGCTGTTAAGCTTCACCGCGTTACCCGACTGGGGCTATCTGCTATTGATTCCCGTCGGTTACGTGATCGTTATCGGCATGAGCTTTGGCATCGCCTGGTTCTGCTACAAAGTCGCCCCGTTCGGCATCTTGATTGGGCGCCCGCAAATTCATCTCTTCGCCAAGAAAGGAGCACCTGTCCATGACCAAACTTACCACGCTACTATCCAATCAACTAAAGAATAATCCCGACCGCAAGCTCATCGCCGACGCCGCCAGCGCCCGCTGGTTTACCGGGGCCGATCTGCAACACGACGTCGACAAACTCCAAGCCCTGTTCACGGCAACGAACCTCGGCCGCGGCGACACCATCTTGGTTTGCCTCCCCAACTCAGCGGTTTTCCCGGTCATCAACCAAGCCGCTTGGAATCTTGGCATCATCGTCCATCCGATCTCACCGACAACGCCAGTTGCTGGGCTTATCGCAGACTGGCAAGAATTCCAATACCCGCTGGTCCTCACGACCCAAGCCCTCGCAGGTGCGTGGCAGGCGCCACACTTTGCCCACTCGTCTTTGGCGTTGACCACCGCGGCCTTTGAAGTCATCGCCGACAGCAACCAACTGGACTCTCGGCCAGCGGGCGATTGCATCCCTGTTCAAGAAGACGATCTGGGGTTGATCCTCAACACCTCTGGCACCACCGGCAAGCCCAAGCGCGTCGGGCTCTCACACCGGCTTTTGCTCAACGCCGCGCGCCACGACGCAGAATCCAACCTCATGACCGAAAAAGACACCGCGATGATTACCATGCCCATGTTTCATATCAACGCGCAGGTGCTGTCGACCCTTTCTTCTCGCGTCGCCAACGCGCGCATCGTCGTCACACCAAAATTCTCTGCGTCGAACTTCTGGCAACAAATCGCAGACTATCACGTCACTTGGGTCTCGGTCGTCCCGACCATCATCAGCTTCTTATTGCTGAACGAAAAAGCCAACGCCGCATACGGCCGGCTTCAAGCAGACATTAATTTGCGCTTTGTGCGCTCCAGCTCGTTTGCTTTGCCAGAAGAGCGTTTGCGCACGTTCCAATCTCGGTTCCACACGCAGGTGATCGAAGCCTATGGCATGACGGAAGCCACGAGCCAATGCACCACCAACCCTCACGATGCCCCGAAAATCGGTTCCGCAGGTTTGCCTTTTGGCACCGATGTGAAACTGCTGATCGGTGAACAATTCACCGCCGCACCAGGCGCGATCGGAGAAATCGCGATCCGTGGCGACCATGTGATTACCCATTATCTCGACGACGAGAAACCCGAATCATTCCAAGACGGCTGGTTTTTGACCGGCGACCTCGGTTATTTCGATGAAGACGGGTACCTGTTTGTCAAAGGCCGCAAAAAAGAGATCATCTCCCGCGGCGGCGAAAAAGTCGCACCGGCGCATGTCGAATCCGTCTTGTCCGAGCTGCCGTTCATCGAACAGCTCGCCGTGATTGGGACCCCAGACGCCTTATATGGCGAAGAAGTCACCGCCGTCTTGGTCTCGACCACCCCCGGACAAAACGAAGCCGCCCAGCGCGCTGCGATCCTCGAATTCGGCCGCAGCCACCTCGCCAAATTCGAAGCCCCGACCCGCGTTGAATTTGTGGATGAGTTCCCACGCAACACCACCGGCAAGGTCTTGCGGCCACAATTACGCGATCAACTACTTGCTGTAGGTGCGAAAGGATAGTTATGAAGAAGAAAAAAGGATTGCTCACCGTCTTACTGATCGTCATTATCGCCGCGGTGGCTTGGTTTGGGTATTCAGCCACCCATGAAACCAGCGCCGATCAAAAATTGACGACCGTCACCATCGGCTATCAAAAAGCCGACCCTGTCGACATCTCCCGCGCCCGCGGCGAGCTCGCCAAGAAAATGAAGCAAAAAGGCTACAAGGTGGTCTTCAAAGAATTCCAAGACGGCACGGCGCTATCGACCGCTTTGAAGTCCGGTGACATCGACTACGCACGTCTCGGAGATGTCCCACCAGTCACCACTCAAGCCAACGGCATGGGCTTTGTCTATATCGCCGCCGGTTCCGACAAGGTCAAAGGCTCCGGGATCGAAGTCAAAAAGAATAGCAATATCAACTCTGTTGCGGATCTCAAAGGCAAAACGATTGCCTACACCAAAGGCACCTCGTCCCAATTCATGGTCATCCAAGCGCTGAAGAAAGCCGGCTTGACGACCGCTGACGTCAAGCTGGTCAGCATGGATCAAAGCGCCGCAGCCGTCGCCTTTTCCAAAGGCACCGTCGACGCCTGGGCCACCTGGGATCCTTACACCTCAACAGCCGAGGTCAACGCCAACGCCAAGTTGTTAGTCGACGACACCGGGCTCGCCAAGAACCGTGATTTCGTGATTTCCACGAAGGCATACGCGACCGCCCACAAGAACGTCTCGAAGCTCTTGGTCCAATATCTGGCAGACGACATGGACTGGGCCAACACTCACAAAGCGCAGCTGACCACGATGTTGACGAAGATGCTCAAGCTCAAGAAGCGCATCGCCGCCAAGATGGTCGACCGCCGCGATTATTCGATGGGTAACGTCACCGCAAGTATCTTGAAAGAACAACAAACCATCGCCGATGTCTTCTACGAACAAGGCCTGATCGCCAAGAAAATCGACGTCACAGACGCCACGATCAACTGATTTTTTTCCTGTATCCCCCCTCACAACCGGTGCTGCATGGTCTCTTACTTGAGACTGGCAGCACTGGTTTTTGCGCAGTCGCGCCAGCCAAAATGAAAACTCAGGGTGCTTACATTGTCTTTTTCATGAATCGTAGTAGAATGACCCTATATGTCTTAAAAAAGGGAGACCCATCATGTATCAATTATTGACCGACTCTGCATGCGACCTACCGTATCAAACGCTTCAAGAAGCCCATGTCGATTTCGTCTCGATGCACGTCGACGTTGACGGTGCCGATCATATCGATGACCTTGGCGAAACGTTTGATGTCGACTCACTCTACGAGCAGATCGACAAAGGCGTGATGCCAACCACCGCCCAGGTCAACATCGGCCAATTCGTCGATTTTTTTACCCCCTACGTCAAGGCCAACACGCCGATCTTATACCTCGGCTTTTCCAGCGGTCTTTCCGGTACCTTCGCGTCTGCGGAACAGGCCAAGCAGATCATCTTAGAAGACTACCCCAACGCCCAAATCGAGCTTGTTGACAGCCTGGCCGCTTCTTGCGGTTTGGGCTTGATGGTGTTAGACGCGATCGCCAAGCGCGACGCCGGTGTCTCCCGTAGCGACCTGGCGGCTTGGCTGACCGCCAATCGTCTGCGGTATCGCCAGTGGTTCACTGTCGACGATCTCAACTATCTTTATCACGGTGGGCGCTTGTCACGCACCAGCGCCGCTTTAGGCACGCTGTTGAACATCAAACCGGTCATGGATGTCGACATCGCCGGGCACCTGCGGGTCGTCAGAAAGGCCCGCTCGCGCCAGCGCTCGCTGAACGCCTTGGCTGACGAAACCATCGCCGCCATCGCGGCAGACCCGACTCACCAGGTCCTCATCGCCACCACCAAGGCCCAAGCCGCCGCAGAAAGCATCCGCGATCGGATCTTGGCGACTTATCCGGACACCCCGATCCGGATCGAACGGATCGGCGCGGCCATCGCCAGTCACACAGGCCTGGGTTGCGTGGCCGTGTTCTCACTCGATCACAACCAACGCCAATAATCGCTTCGAACACACGTCTCAATCAGATGTGTGTTCTTTTTTTCGCTAACGGCGCATAATGATCACGACAGGAGGAATTGCTGATGCAACAACAAACAAGAATTCTCATCATTGGCGGCACCTCTGGTTTCGGCGCCGCTGTGGCGATCGCCGCGGCCAAACAAGCTGCCCATGTCCATGTGGTCGGTCAAGACCCCGTCAAACTGCACGCCTTCTTAGAAGCTCACCCCGGTATCGCCGGGTCGACGCTTGACGCGACCAACGGCGCCGCCTTGCGTAACTATTTTGCCCGTCATGACGCCTATACGCATCTGGTATCCATGCTCGGTGGGGGGATGAGCGGCGGTTTTCTCAACAGCGACCTGGCCGAGATCCGCGCGGCGGTGGAAGCCAAATTCTTCGCAAACCTACAGCTCGCACAGATCGCCGCCAGCCACGTCACGACCAGCCTCACCTTCACCTCGGGATCAGGCGGTCGGCCGGCCGACGCCAGTGGTGCCATCGTTGGCAACCAGGCCCTCAACACGATGGTTCAAGGGCTGGCAGTCGAACTCGCCCCGGACAAACGCGTCAACGCGGTGGCCCCGACCTGGACGCCGACAGAGCTTTGGCGTGACCTGTCCGCCGAAGCGCGTACCGCTCAAGAATCTGCCTTTGCGCAAGGCATCCCGCTCAAGCGCGTCGCCAGTGTCGACGAGGTGGCTTCCGGTTACCTGTATCTGATGCAAAACAACTTCATCACCGGCCAGATCTTGCATATCGACGGCGGCGTTGATTTATAATCACAAAAAACAGGTGGGCGAGACATAAAGCACATCGTCGCGTTCCACAAAGCAACGCCCAGAAACACAAATGCCTCTACCCCGCGATTCAAGAACAAATCGTGGGGTAGAGGCACTTGTGTTATGGGCTAAAACCGCTTTATGTCACAGCCGCCCTGTTGGTGTTTAGGCAACTGTTGCTGTTGGTTCGATCTTCGTGCGGTTCAACAAAACGGAACTTGTCACCACCGATAAGGACGACAGCGCCATTGCCAGTCCTGCAAATTCCGGGCTCAACGTCAAGCCAATGGCGTAAAACACCCCTGCGGCAACGGGAATCCCTAACACGTTGTAGATGAACGCCCAGAACAAGTTGAGTTTGATTCGGTTGAATGTCTTCTTGCTTAAGGTCAGCGCCTTATCGACATCGCGCAAATCGTTTTTGACCAGCACGATCCCACCTGATTCGATGGCGATATCGGTTCCGGATCCCATCGCGATCCCAACATCTGCGACGGTCAGTGCCGGGGCATCATTGATGCCATCCCCGACAAACGCCACCTTGCCAGATGCTTGCAACGCCTGGACGCGATCGGCCTTATCTGCAGGCAAAACGTCAGCGATGACCGCATCGATCCCGACGTCTTCAGCGATTGCCTGGGCAACGCGCTGATTGTCGCCTGTCAACATCACGGTCTTTAGCCCGCGGGCTTTCAAGGCTGCGATCGCTGTCTTAGAGGTCGGCTTTGGCGCGTCTTGAATGGCGATCAAGCCGATGACTGCATCCGCGACGCCAACATAAACCACCGTCTTCGCCTGATTTTGCAAAGTTTCTGCTCGGGCCTGCAAATCCGCAGACAGCTGATGGCCGGCAACCAATTTGTCGTTACCGACAAAGGCGTGATCGCCTTCAACGGTTGCCGCGACTCCGCGGCCTTCCAGCGCGGTGAAAGCCGCCGCGGTTGGCACGGTCAACTGCTGGTCGGCGGCCGCTTGGACCACCGCACTTGCCAGCGGATGTTCTGACGCCGCCTCCAAGGCTGCGGCGACGGTCAGCACCCGTTTTTGGTCGCCAACGATGTCGGTGACCTGAGGCTTACCGTTGGTGATCGTGCCGGTTTTATCGAAAACGACCGTGGTGATATCATTGGCGGCTTCGAGCACTTCACCGTTTTTGATCAAGATCCCCATCTTGGCGGAACGGCCGGTCCCGACCATCAAGGCTGTTGGCGTCGCCAGGCCCAAGGCACACGGACAGGCGATGACGACCACAGACACCGCAAAGATCAAGGCGTTGGCAAGGCTCGCGCCGATCAGCACGTACCAGATCAAAAACGTCAGGATGGCGAGGATCAAGACAACCGGGACAAAAATATCAGAGACTTTATCCGTGAGCTTTTGAATTGGGGCATGCGAGTTTTGCGCCTGCTTCACCATCGCGACGATCTGCGCCAACATCGTGTCGTCGCCGACTTTTTCGGCCGTGTAGGTCAAGGTGCCATGGTTGTTGATGGTGGCCCCGATCACGCGATCGCCGACCTTTTTTTCGACCGGCATACTTTCGCCAGTGACCATCGATTCATCAATCGTCGATTGCCCATCGGTGATGGTGCCGTCCACGGCGATCTTCTCGCCGGGACGGACGCGCAACACGTCACCGACCACGATGTCGCTCAGCGGCAAGCGTTGCCACTGACCATCGCGTTGCACCTCAGCATCTTTGGCCTGCAGGTCGACCAGCTTCGACACGGCATCAGACGCGTTGTTACGCATCCGCTCTTCAAACACCTGGCCCAGCAAAACGAACGCGGTCACGATCGCCGCACTTTCGAAAAACACGGCCTGATGCGTGAACATCGCATAGATACTGTAAAAATACGCCGTCGCTGTCCCGATCGCCACTAGGGTATCCATGTTGGCGTGGTGTTTGGTGAAACTCGCCCACGCGCTTTGCCAAAATGGCACGGCGGATACCGCCATGATGATCGTCGTCAAAATCAGCATCGTCCACTCACCGCCTGGTAGCATGAACCCGGTCAACGGCTTCATGACCATCTCGGCAAGCATCGGCAGGCTCAAGACCAGCGATACCCAAAAACGCGCTGCGATCGACATTACTTGATCACCACCTTGCCAAAGAACATGTCCATCCCGCAGCTAAAGCCAAATTCACCGGCCTTGCTCGTGTCAACAGTAACGGTTTGCGGCTGGTTCAAAGGCAACTCAGTTTCAAACCCAAAATCTTTAGAATGCACCACGTCCAAACAGCCTTGCGTGTTGGTGCGGGTGAATGTCAGCGTTGCAGGGACCCCTTGTTTCAAGGTGACCTCTGCTGGATCATAGCCGCCGGCAACGGTGATATTGACGTTTTGTTGGTTTTCTGACATAAGATTTTCCTCCTCGATTGGTTACTGAATGACTAATTGCCCATGAAACATGTCCATGCCGCAAGCCCAAGTGTATTCGCCAGGCTTGCTGGTATCGATCTTGATCTGCTCGGTTTCGCCTTTAGGAAGCGCCTGATTGATCCCAAAATCCGGGAAAACCACGCGGTCCAAACAGCTCGAGGGGTCTTCACGGGTGAAGTTCAATACTGCCGGCACGCCTTGTTTTAAGACAACGCGCTCTGGGGAGTACCCCCCTTTGACTAACACATCAACGGTTTGCTGTTGATCTTGGACCTGCGCTTGGGTGGTGGCAACGGCGTGCTTGCCAAAGAACCACCAAACGATAAAACCGATCAGGGCTAACCCGGCGATCGTGACGATGATCTGACTCATTGTGCTTCCTCCTTTTCGCAGGTGCATTCGCCTGCCAGACAGTTACAAGCCACCTGGACAGGTGCGGTTTTAGCCTTTTCAGCTAACACCTGCTGCATGGTTTGAATGTCTTTTTGACTCAACGTGGTGCGCTGTAACAACCCAATCAAAACGGCACCTTGCTTCATCTCACACAGATGATCGAACAACTCGTCAGTCGTCTGCGTCATCGCGACTTGCTCAGAGATCAGCGGATGGTAGACGAACTGCCGCCCCGCCTTCACAGTTGCCAGCGCCTTTTTGCCAACGAGCCGCCTGAGTAGCGTTTTGACCGTCGACTCGGCCCAGTCACGCTTGGCCTGCATCACGGCAATGATCTCGTTGGTGCCAGCACTGCCTTTGGTCCACACGACCCGCATAACTTCCCATTCTGCCGGCGACATCTCTACGGTTGCCATCACGCCACGTCCTTTCATTTACATTTGTAACCTACACTCATAGAATACCTCAAAATTTACATTTGTCAACACAAAACAAAAAGCATCTTTGGGGGCCACCTGGTAAAAGGTCGTTCCCCAAAGATGCTGCTATGCCAACTGTTCAAGTTTAAACCGCGCTTAGTCGTCGCCTTCTTCAAGCTTGCGGCGTAGCGCATCGAGTTCCGCGGCCTGATCAGCGTTCCAAGGAACATTGCGGCGCTTCTCCCGCGTGATAAACGGATCCGCAGAGTGTTTGAACTCGCGATGCGAGCGGCGCACATAACCCAAGAAATCACGCGACGAGATCCGCAGCGCACCGCGGGAGAAAACCGTCCACTGTTCGGCCTGGTCTGAGGTCACTACCGTCAGTTGGACTAATGGACTGTTGTATTTTTCCGCAAGCGCTTCGATGTACGAATCTGCGGTTTGTTCTTCATCAGTCCAGACGATTTCCATATCCCACTGATCATATTTTTGCCCGATGCCAGGCACGTACATCGCATCAAATACCACGATCATATCGGCGTTTTCATGCGCGCGGTATTCGGCAAGCACTTGCAAGAGCAGATCGCGGGCGGCATCGAGCTTGTCTTCGGCCTTGAGCTTGGCTAACTGTGGCCAGTTACCGATGACATTATATGCGTCCACGATCAGGATGTGCCGCCTCATTATTGGCCTCGGCTGGTAAAGGCTTGGTACATCAAGATCCCAGCCGCCACAGACGCGTTGAGGCTTTGGACATGGCCGACCATTGGAATCGTCACGGTCGCGTCCATCAGCTTCGCGACTCCTGGGCTGATGCCTTTGCCTTCGTTACCGATCACCAAGGCGATGGCACCGTGCGCATCCCACTTGCGGAAGTCTTGCCCGTCCATTGCGGTCCCAAAGACCCAGACGTTGCGTTCTTTGAGGATCTTGATCGTGTTGGCGAGATTGGTCACTCGTGCCACCGGCACATGTTCGATCGCACCGGTTGAGACCTTGGCAACGGTGCTTGTCAGCCCCACCGCGCGATGCTTCGGGATGATGATCCCATCAACGCCGATCGCATCAGCGGTCCGCAAGATCGACCCGAGATTGTGCGGGTCTTCGAGGTTGTCGAGAATGACAAAAAACGGATCGTGCCCTTCAGCGTGCGCAAACAAATCATCGATGGTCGCGTAATCATAGGGGCTCATCGCCAGCAATACCCCTTGGTGGTTGCCACCGTCGGTCATCAGATCCAGCTTCGACTTTGGCACCTGGCTGACGATAACTTTCTTGTTTTGGGCGGCTTTAACGATCGTGTGGACTTGATCGGACTTGAGGTCACTTTGGACAAACAACTTGTTGATGTTGGCGCTAGAACCGACCTTCAAGGCCTCTTCCACGGCGTGCCGGCCGAAAACGAATTCATTATCGACTTCTTCTTCAGGCTCTGGCCGCACTTCTCGGCGGTCGTCTTTTCTTGCTCGGGCAACACGCTCGTCACGGTCGGCCTTTTGTCTTGGATCACGATGGAACTTACGCTTATTTGGTTGTGCTTTGGCCATGGCCGGTTCCTCCTGCTTCTACATAATCAATACACCAATTCGCCAACGTGTCCACGCGCTTTTTTTGGCCGCTCAGTTGCAAATACCCGAACAGCGCCTCAAAGCCTGTGGAGATCCGGTAAGTGACGACATCGGTGTGCTTGGCGTGCGTGTACGACTTTGCGTTCCGCCCGCGCTTAAAATAATCCCATTCCTCATCACTGAGCAACGCCTGTTCTTCCATCCCCGCGATCAACGCCGCTTGGGCCTTGGCGGAGACAAAATTGGTTGCGGCACGTTGCAGCTGGTTGGGCCGCACCAAACCGCGAGCGAGCAGGTGCTCGCGCACGTACACTTCATACACTGCGTCGCCTAGATAGGCCAACGCGATACCATTGAGTTGCTTTGCGTCGGTCATTTGCGGCGCCACCTCGTTCCTTGGGGAGTATCTTCCAAAATAATGCCTTGTGCCAACAGCTCGTCGCGAATGGCATCGCTGGTGGCAAAATCTTTGGCCGCGCGGGCCTGATCGCGTGCTTCGATCTTCTTGTCGACGTCTGCATCAAGCATGGTGTCGGCTTCAAAATGGACCCCGAAGATCTGCAGCCAGGTGGCCAAAGTCTTGCGCAACAGCGCGAGACTGTCGGCCTTAGGCGCATCAGTTGCCGCGTACTCGTTCATGACCTTGGCAAGATCGTACACCGTCGCCAGACCGTTTTGAACATTAAAGTCATCATCCATAGCCGCCACAAACTGAGTCTCAAGCGCGGCGACTTGCTCCGTGATTGCCGAATCTGCACCGGCAACCGCCTGGTCCTGGCGAAAGGCGACGTTCGTGTCAGCGTTGTGGAGTTTTTCGAGATTTGTCGCTGCTTCTTGCAGTCCCGCTTCAGAATAGCGAATCGGCCGCCGGTATTGCGTCCCGGCCATCAAGAAGCGCAACACCATAGGATCGACGGTTTTAACGATATCGTGCACCGTGATGAAATTGCCCAGGCTCTTGGACATCTTCTCGTCGTCTTCACCGATCGTCACAAAACCGTTGTGTAGCCAGTAGTTGGCAAATTTTTTGCCGGTTTTGGCCTCAGACTGGGCGATTTCGTTGGTATGGTGCGGAAATTCGAGGTCTTGGCCGCCGGCGTGGATATCGATCGTATCCCCTAACAAGGTGGTCGCCATCACTGAACACTCGATATGCCAGCCTGGACGGCCGGCTCCCCAAGGTGAGTCCCACGAGATCTCACCAGGCTTAGCGCCTTTCCACAACGCAAAATCGACCGGGTCCTCCTTGCGCGCAGTTTCTTCTGAAGCCACGTGCTGGCTGGCCCCTTGTTCCAGTTCATCGATGTTCTTGTTGGCAAGTTGCCCGTAATGCGGCGACTTACGCACCCGAAAGTAAACGTCGCCGGCGACCGGATAAGCGAAGCCCTTGGCGATTAAGTCTTGAATGAACGCGATGATTTCGGGAATCATTTGACTGGCCCGCGGATGGGCGGATGCCGGTTCGATTCCGATGGCAGCCGTGTCCTCCATGAAGGCATCGATGAAGCGCTGCGCCAAAGCGAGTGGCTCCTCACCAGTATCGTGGGCGGCATTGATGATCTTGTCATCGACGTCGGTGAAGTTAGACACATAAGTCACTTTGTAGCCGCGATATTCAAAATACCGGCGAATGGTGTCAAAGGCAATGGCGGAACGCGCATTGCCGATATGAATGTAGTTATAAACGGTCGGCCCACAGACATACATGTGGACCTCGCCGGGTACTAACGGCTTAAATTCTTCTTTCTGCCGCGTCAACGTATTATAGAGTTGCATCGATCGATGCTCCTTTCATTAGACACATACTGCGTCACTAACTGGTTTAAGACGTTCGTCTCAATCATACCCAATATTCACGGCTTGTTAAAGCGCGAATCATGCATCCTTGAGCACGGCCAGGAATGCCTCACCATACTTGTCCAACTTATTTTGGCCGATACCGCGTACCGCCAACATGCTCAGCCGGTCTTGCGGCTTGTCTTGGGCCAACTGCTTCAAGGTCTGATCGGAGAAAATAACATACGGAGGCACCCCGGCATCTTCTGCAAGGTCGCGCCGCAAACTCCGCAGCTTCTGGAACAGCTCGTCATCCACGGCCAGCGTCGCCTTGGCCTTGGCCGCCATCTTACGCTGCACCTTCTGTTGGCCTTTGAGCACCGCCGCCCCGGAAGCCGTCACCCCCAACGTCGGATATTGGCCACCGTTTGCTACCAAGAACCCGCTGGCCGTCAAAAAGTCGATGAACCCGGTGATGTCTTTTTGCCGTTGTGACGCCATCAACCCGTAAGTGGACAGCGTCTCCAGATGCATGTCGCGGATCCGCTGATTGTTGGCCCCCGCCAACACCTGCGCGACTAACCCCTTGCCAAAGCGTGAATGCATCCGCACCACGCACGACAACACCTTTTGGGCATCTTCGGTCACATCGACCAGCTCGCGTTGATCCAAACAGTTCGAACAGCGGCCACATGGCGCACTTTTTTCACCAAAATAGCGCAAGATGAATTGTTGCAGGCAGTCCCCGGTGTTGCCGTATTGTTGCATCGTCTGGAGCTTCATGTACGCGCGCTGCTTGTAATCATCGTCGCCATCAGACTGGTCGATGAAGAAGTGGCGGATCTGCAAGTCCTGTGGTGCAAACAACAAGATCGCCTCGCTGGGCAAACCATCACGCCCGGCACGTCCGGCTTCTTGATAATACGATTCCAAGTCTCCTGGCACCTGATCGTGGATCACAAACCGCACGTTGGACTTATCGATCCCCATTCCAAACGCGTTGGTTGCAATCATGATCGGCTTGCGGTCATACAAGAAATCTTCTTGGTTCTGAGCACGTTCGGTTTCGCTCAAGCCGGCGTGATACTTCGTGACCGGCAAGTGCTTGTGGTCAAGCAGGTTGTACAACCGCTCGACTTCCTTGCGCGTTGAGGCATAGATGATTCCTGACTGATCGTGGTTCAGCTTCAGGTACTCGCTGAGATAAAGGTCTTTATCTTGGTCGCGAACGACATTGAAGCTCAAGTTATCTCGGGCAAAACCGGTGTTGACCATCTGCGCCTGATCGATATCGAGTCGCGCACAAATATCTTCGGCCACCCGCGTCGTCGCGGTGGCTGTCAGCGCCACGATCGTCGGCTTTGATGGTAAATTGGCGGCGACCTGCTGCAGGTTCAAGTAGCTGGGGCGAAAATCGTGCCCCCATTGCGAGATACAATGTGCTTCATCGACGGCCATTAGCGTGATATTCAACGCCGCCAGCTCCTCTTGAAACTGCGGCATGTCCAGCCGCTCAGGCGCAACATACAGCAGCTTGACTTGTCCTTGAGCGGCCAGCGTCAGCCGATTTTTGGCTTCTTGGTAGGTGAGACTGGAGTTGATGAAAGTGGCGGGGATGCCGTTTTCATTCAAGGCATCGACTTGATCTTTCATCAACGCGATCAGCGGTGAGACGACCAACGTGAGCCCAGCCATCACCAAGGCTGGAATCTGGTAACACAGCGATTTCCCGCCGCCGGTTGGCATCACGACCAGCGTGTTTTCGCCCGCAAGCACCTGCTCAATGGCTTGATCTTGGCCCGGCCGAAACTGCGAATATCCAAATTTTTCCTGCAACAACGCTAAGGCTTGCGCATTGGCCATGGTGTCACTCCCCCATTTCTATCCTTACTATTCTACCCGTCTTGGTGACTGGTGTACAACGTCCTAAGAATAGATTACGCAAACGCAAAACAAACGGCACTAACCACCCTAATCAAGGGGATGGTTAGTGCCGTTTACAGCGGTCGAACTGTTGCCTATTGTTCTGTGGCTTCGGCCTTGGCAATTGCTGAAGCCACGGCTTCTTTGAGCGCGTTGCTAGACACGCTGGCGCCTGATACCGCATCGACATCAGTCGAGTTGGCGGCAACCATCTTCGCCGGTAGCTGTTTGATCGCCTTCAGGCCAAAGTCACCAGACTCATTTTGCTGCAAGACTTCAACGTCTTCAAGCTTGTGCTCTGCATAGGTGACGCGCACGACGATCTCGTTGCCCATTCCCGCAGTCGACCGCCCGATGTATTGGTGCTCACCGGTTGGATAGGTGGCCGGTTCCGGTTTTAAGTCAGAATGCATCGGTTGTTGGCTCGCGCCGCTGACGGCATCGGTGGCCGATTTGGCGGTGCTGGTCGTCGACGGGAAATCCTTGACGCGTGCAGCGTTCATGCCGGCAATCTTGCCAAAGATCAGGCACTCCGCCAAATTGTTGCCACCCTGATACTGATTGGCTGAGATCCCACCGAGTTCCCCTGCAGAATACAGATGCGGGATTGGGGTTCCTGTTGGATCCAAGACTTCGCAGCGGACGTTGCGCCGCGGCCCGCCTTGGGTATTGAGCATGCTTTGACGCAACGGCAACGCGTAATACGGGCCATCACCCAACGCCGTCATCGTCGCCGGATCACGGTCAAAGGCCGGGTCTTCACCGGCCTGGGCAAAGCGGTCAAAACGCTCTCGCGTCTGGGTCAGCTTGGTCGCAGGCACCCCAATGATTGCCGCAAGATCAGCCAACGTCGGCGCCTTCTTAAACTTGGCCGTCCATTCCGGATTCTCCGCGATCAAGGCATCGTGCTTGGCCGCGTCAGTGACCAGGTAAGGATGCACGTTGTTTGCCGGAATCCGCCAGGTGCCGTGATCATACAGATGCCCATGCCGGTTGGCCTCGCACTCGTTCATGTACCGCGTGCCGTCATCCCCGATGGCAAACGCCGCCCCGGAGGCCATCGCCGTCCAGCCAAACAAAATCTTGCCGCGCTGGCCTTCAGGCTCGCGCACAGTCAATCCCAGTGACTCGTAATTGTGCATATGCCAAAGATCAGCCCCAACTTCTTGGGCCATCAACACACCGGCACCTTTGTTGTACACCGATCCCAACGGTTGCAAGGATTCAGCCCCAAGATAATCTTGAATCATCTGTTTATTGTTTTCAAAACCGCCGGTCGCCAGCACCACGCCGTTTTTGGCCTGGATGTTTTGCACGACATTCTCCCGCTCGATCTGCGCACCAATGATTGTTTTCGTTTGCGGATCTTGCAACAAGTGGCGGGCCGGGGAGCTGAACCACACATCGATCTGGGAACTTCTGGCGACGACTTGTTGCCGCAACGTTTTCCAAAAGGCGGAATCAAACGTGCCATCGTGCACCAGCAAGACATCATAGCTTTGGCCGCCAGCATACTCCGGATACTCCGGCAACATCTCAGCCAGGTTGGGCTTGTCATGATGCCAATCTCGCCGCACGGAAAAAGGCTTCTCAACGCCAAGATACTGTTTGAAATAATCGCTCATCTTGACCATGCCATCGACATAGGTATCGACCATCTCTTCGTCTAGTGCCAGCGGATATTGCAACCGCTGGTAATAGGCCTTCATCTGGTCGAAGTCACTGGCGCTACCGACGATCTGGCCCGCGTAACGGGTATTCCCCCCTTCATGACCTTCCGGTGCCGAATCGACCAATAGCACCTTGGCCCCATGATCAGCCGCAAAACGCGCGGCTGTGGCCCCGGCACCACCAAACCCGATAACGATCACGTCATAAGTCGCATCCCAAGCAATCTGTGGTTGAGTCACTTGATTGTCCTCCGTTTCTTCGATTCGTTGATTTAACTGTTTCAAGGCGTTGGCCACCTGGTGCAAAGCCGCGTCGTCTGTCAGCCGGCCATCGGCTGTAAATAATTTCTGACAAGCCGTCAAGGCAACGGTCGCCACCACCTCTGCTTTGATGCCATGGCGATCGAGAACTTGGCATAACGCCTCCTGCGCGTGCGTACTGCCTAATGTGGCGAAACTGGTCGTCATCACCACGACCGGCTTGGCCGCCAACAGTGGTTTCTCACCGGTCAACCAAGCCAACGCATTGGTCAAAGCAACCACGGCCGCCGGCTGATATTCCGACACCGCGATCACCACACCAGTTGCTGCTTGCACCTGTTGTCGCGCCGCAACGATCGCTTCTGTGGGTGCTCCGGTCGCCGCCGGCCAATCTGCCACCGACACGATGGCGAGTTCAGGATGATGTTTTTGAATATCAGTAAGCAGCTTCAGCGGATATGCTGCTGAGCCACGTTCGCCAACCAAGGCGACAAGTGTCATAAATATCCCTCCTCCATGTTCGTCTATGTTCAGTGTAACGCTTTCACCAAGTTGTTAATCATTACACAAGTGAGCAAACGCCATGCCTATTTTGGCATACCGCACACAAAAACACCGGTGTGGCGCAACCCTGTTTGGGGTCGTGCCACACCGGCGCTCAATAAAACTTCTTAGGCCTGGCCTGCCAAGTTATCGTTACCCAGGCTCATGTGTTTCTTACGGTGAATGATCTCTTCTTGACGACCATGAACCATCGGCCGCTTGTTTGGGTTGCCAAGGTAGCCGCAAAGCCGCTTAACCACGTCGCAAGTCTCAGGATCGTGATTACCACACTGCGGGCATTCATAACCCTTTTCGGTAGCCTTAAACTCGCCTTTGAAGCCGCACTCGAAGCACTGGTCGATTGGGGTATTGGTCCCAAGATAACCGACCCGATCGTACCCATAGTCCCAGACTGCTTCCAGGGCCTTCGGATTCTGCTTCAAGTTCGGGTACTCACAATAATGGATGAAACCACCGGAACAATACTTCGGATAGTCTTTTTCGAAGTCCAGTTTCTCAAACGGCGTCGGCTGCTTGCGGACATCGTAATGGAAGGAGTTCGTGTAGTAATCCTTGTCAGTGATATCCTTCACCACACCGAAACGCTTCTTATCAGCACGGGCAAACGTGTCGGTCAAGGATTCAGAAGGCGTGGAGTATACCGAGAAGTGATAACCATATTCCTTCTCCCAGTCAACACAGTGGTCGTACAGGTCCTTGACCACATCGATGGTGAACTGCTTGGCTTCAGGGTTCTTTTCCCACGCAGAACCATAGAAGACAGTCCCAACTTCATACAAACCGATATAGCCCAGGCTGACCGTCGCACGCGAATTCTTGAACACTTCGTCGACTTTTTGATCGTCTGCCAGGCGTTTGCCAAAGGCACCGTACTTATACAGGATCGGCGCAGACTCCGGCGTTGCTTCCTTGGCGCGCTCAACTTTGTAAACCAAACCGGTCTTGCAGATATCCAACCGTGCTTCCAAAAGCTTCCAGAACTTGTCCTTATCACCTTTGGACTCCATCGCGATCCGCGGCAGGTTCAAGGTGATTACCCCAAGGTTCATGCGCCCAGAGTTGACTTCTTTGCCGGTTTCAGGATTCTTCCAACCTTGCAAAAAGCTGCGGCAACCCATCGGCGCCTTGAACGAGCCGGTGAGTTCAACGATCTTGTCATAAGACAAGACGTCAGGATACATCCGCTTGGTTGCACATTCGACAGCCAGTTCCTTGATGTCGTAGTTCGGATCGCCTTCGTTGAGGTTCAACCCGCGCTTAAGCGTAAACACCAGCTTTGGGAAGATTGCGGTGCGCCGCTCTTTGCCGAGGCCGCCGATACGGATCTTCAAGATGTCTTTTTGAATTTCGCGTTCGATCCAGTTGGTGCCCAAACCGAAGCCAACGGTGACAAAAGGCGTCTGGCCTTGGGTCGAATAAAGCGTGTTGACTTGGTATTCCAGCGTCTGTAAGGCGTCTAAGATATCCTTTTTGGTCCGGCGCTTCGCGTAGGTATCTTTCTTGGCGGGATCGTCGGTCAACTCAGCGGCTTCGACCAAATGCTTCTGATAGTTCTTCTCAGCAAATGGTGCCAGCACTTCGTCGGTCCGGTCGCTTGAGCAGCCGCCATACTGGCTTGAAGCTACGTTGGCGATGATCTGAGTCATCTGCGTAACGGCAACTTGAATCGAATTGGCCGGTTCCACTTCAGCGTTCCCAATCACGAAGCCGTGGTTGAGCATCTCCTTGAAGTCGATCAAACAACAGTTAGTTTCGGCCATAAACGGCGTGTAATCGAGGTCATGCCAGTGAATGTCGCCGCGCATGTGCGCATTGGCCACAGCTGGTGGCAACATCTGCAGGCCCATCGCCTTGGCAACGGCGCCGGCAGTCAGATCACGTTGTGTCGAAAAGACACGCGAATCTTTGTTCGCATTTTCATGAACGACAGTCGAGTCGCGATCGATCAGCTTCTGGATGTTATAATTGACGTCGGCTTTCTTAGCGCGCTCGATATCGCGCTGCATGCGATAATCGGTGTATGCCTTGCCCCAATCATACTTGTGCGCATTCAAAATAGCCTCTTCGACGACGCTTTGCACCTCCGCGATGCGGACATCCTTGTCGAAGCGATCGCAAATCGTGGCGACCGCGTCGTCAGAAATGGCTTCGATGTCGCGATAGTCCGCCGGCGACAGCGGATTGTCTACAGACACCGCCGCTTTAGTGATGGCTCGCGTAATTTTACTTTGGTCGAAGTCGACGATACGCCCGTCGCGCTTTTTGATGTTGATTTTGACTTTGATGTCGATCATGAAATAACTCCTCCTACGAGATGATGTATCTATCATACCACGCCGCGGGCTATATGTTGTATGAAAAAGCTCGAAACGCTGTTTTTCATTCTAGATATGGTATAACATGTTCATTCCTATCATTTCATACTAAAGCCTGATTCTTCCATTGCTCAGCCTGTTATACGATAGACTTAACACAGCCACTTAAAAAGGAGTCTTTCACATGAAGACACAATCGAAACAAATCCTCACCTGGATCGTCATTGTCATCATCGCCTTGATCTTGTTGCCACTAGTCGCCGGCCTGATTTCCCTGATCGTCAAACTCGTCTTACTCGTCCTGATCATCGCCGCCGTTTACTGGGCCTATCGCAACTTCATCGCCAAACGCTAACTGTTACTGTCGGGCAGCGTAAGCATTTTGCGTTGGGTAGACCAGTAAACTGTCGGGTGCGGGGTGTGCGGAGACAGGAGATGGCTCAGGCGCGGCGTTGTTGTTAGCGGCTTGCCGCTTACAACAAAGGCGTCGAAGAAGATCCACTCGGCGGAGCCGAGTTAGCTTCTGAGCGCCTCGCACCGTTCCAGCCATCTCCTGTCGCAGCGCACCCCGTCCGGACCCATACCACTATCCCAACCGCCAACCTAACCACACTTACGCTGCCGGAATTAAAAGCGACGAGTCGAATTGAAATCGACTCGTCGCTTTTTGATTGCGATTGAAGATTGAGGTTAGACCAACTTGCCGCTGGCCATCAACTTGGCCACGTCTGGTTGGACATGGCCGTACTTCTCGACGGTCTTGTCCCATTCGATGAAGTACATCTTGTACCACAGCAAGAACGTGTACAGCACCCAGATCTGGCGCCGGCCATCAGTCTTACCATCGAAGTTGTCTTGCAAAAGCTTCAAGATCTTCTTTTGATCGAACAGCTCTGGCACCCAGTCTTCTTCAAACAAGGCACGCACGCGGTCGCAATACTTCGCCTCGCGCAGCCACGTCTTTACAGGTACCGGGAAGCCAAGCTTCGGGCGGTTGGCAAAATCTGCCGGCAAGTGCTTTTCCGCAGCCTTGCGGAAGACCCACTTGGAGCCGTTCGGGTTCAACAACATGTGGCTTGGGATCGTGTTGGCCAGCTCCGCCACCTTGCGATCAAGGAACGGCACCCGCAGTTCCAGTGAATGGGCCATAGAGATCTTGTCGGCTTTTTGCAAGATGTCGTTGAGCATGAAGTGGTGCAGATCGATATATTGCATCTGCTTGAGTTCTTCTGCGGACTCGACCTTGGCAAAGTCCTTCTGATAGATGCCGTTGACGGTCAAGTCGTTTTGATAATCAGCCTGCAAGAGGTTGTTGGCCTGAT
The DNA here is from genome assembly GCF_054784775.1 of Lacticaseibacillus boliensis. Taxonomy (NCBI): domain Bacteria; kingdom Bacillati; phylum Bacillota; class Bacilli; order Lactobacillales; family Lactobacillaceae; genus Lacticaseibacillus; species Lacticaseibacillus boliensis. The sequence goes on along the minus strand of NZ_BAAIHN010000024.1, from coordinate 14,656 downwards.
TGCTGGTGAAAATCGTCGGTTGGGCTGGGTCATAGATGAACGCTTCGCCGACATAGTACTCAGACGGCTTGGCCGTCCAGGTGTACAGATGGACTTTGCCTGGGAAGGCCGGCAGATGCTTGATGCCGCGGCCCAGTGAATACCGTACCCCGCGAGGAAGCTTATGCAATTCATTGGCAAAAACGCGGATCACTTGCTTTTTGGTGTGCATGCCGTAGTTGACGTAACCGCCAAACAGCTCGTCAGCGCCTTCCCCGGACAGCGCAACGGTGACCTTCTTGCGGGCTAGGCGGCAGAGATACCACAACGGAATGACCGACGGGTTGGCGTCTGGTTCGTCCATGTGGTATTGCATCTCAGGAAAATCGTTGAAGGCCTCATCGCCATCGACAGTTTCAACATTGAAGTTCAGGCCGTTTTCTTCAGCGAGTCCGCGCGCAACGCTGGCTTCGTCGAACGGACCGTTATCGAAGTTGACCGAGAAGACTTCATGCGGCTTCAACACCGTGGTCACATAGCTGGAGTCGACCCCTTCGGATAAGAAGCTACCGACTGGCACATCAGCAACGTTGTGCATCTTGATGGAGTCAACGACTTCTTTGTCGATGGCATCGATGGTCTCGTCTTCAGTGCGGTCTTTGTTGAGATCGTATTTGGCATCCCAATATTCGTGCATCGACATCTTCTGGTCTTTATACTCGAACCAATGCCCTGCCGGGAAGCGGTAGACATTCTTGAAGAAGGTTTCATCAAGATCGTTGTACTGGTTCATTAAGTATGGCTTCAGGGCCTTTTTGTTCAGTTCTTTCTTGAAGTGCGGATGCTTCAAGAACGCCTTGATCTCGCTACCGACGATGAAGGTCTCACCGTTTTGGTAGTAATACAACGGCTTGATACCAAAGAAGTCGCGGGCACCAAAAAGCGCCTTTTTATTTTCATCATAAATCAGGTAAGCAAACATCCCCCGCACCCGGTTGAGCGTGCCGGCCATGCCCCATTCTTCATAACCGTGCAACAAGACTTCGGTGTCGGCTTTGGTCTTGAAGACGTGGCCGGCCGCGATCAGCTCTTCTCGCAGGCTCTGGAAGTTATAGATCTCCCCGTTGAAGGTGATGACGATGGTGCCATCTTCGTTGTAAATCGGTTGCCCACCGCCACCAAGATCGATGATGCTCAAGCGGCAAAAGCCCAACGCGGCTTCGTCATTGATATAATGACCGCCGCCTTCGATGTTCGGCCCGCGATGACGGATCATTTCCATCATCGCTTCGATGGTCGCTTCCTTATCAAGCACCGTCGGGTCATTGAACGCAATAATTCCACACATGTACGCGTTTCCTCCTCCAGCTATTGCAAAGACGCCGATCTGACGCCACAAACTGTTCTCAGATTAAGGAAAAGTTTGGTTCCTGTCAAGCACCAGCGCCCAGCCTTTGCAAAGTCTTTCTATAATATAAAGACCGCCTCCAAATGGAAGCGGTCTTTTAATTGTCTAGGCCAATGTGAAGCTGAACTGGTGTGGTGTCGCACTATCGATATGGTAAGGCGCCGTGACGTCGCTTCCCCAGCTATCGATGCCGCCAACCCCACGCACCGCCCCCATCACCGTCAAGACCGTGCGCCGTCGCGGCGGGAGTTCGTCTTGATGCGTCGCGTTTTCTAATTCAAATGCCGTGTATGGCAGGCAACTGAAGGCAAACGGTACTTTGCCCGCGGTCACTCGGAGGCTGAACGGAGAAGCCGTCTGGTCGGCGTTGTTGAGCGTTCGCGCCCGCGTGATCGTCACCGCAGTCGTCTGCATGTGGACGCCACAATCTTGCGGCACCAGATACGGCGTCACCGGCAACCCTGAAACCCGATAAGTCCCCGGCACCCCACCGTTGAGCCGATCGGGATAAGTCTCGCCAGACAGGCCGGTGTAGACGAATTCACTTGCTGGTGTCGGCATGATGATCTGCAACCCAAACACCGGCAGCTCTGGCAAACCGGCAAACCCGGGATAAACCACACTGACAGTCAAGCTCGCCTCAGCGTCGACCGTGTAAGTCACGTCGCAATACGCCGCTGGTACCAGCGGTAGCGTGTAGCGATAGGTGATTGCAAACGTGTCTGCGGCAACGTCGCCGCCGTAACGATTGGCGGCTGTCCCCAGGGGCACAGCTTGCTGTTGACCGTCGACAGCCATCGTTAAGGCTTGGCCCGTGACAAACTGGCTGGCGCCATACCAAGGCGTGACTTTTTGGGGAAAACCCGCGCCGCGGTCGTTTTCGGTCGTGGCCCGCCAGAAGATCGGCCTAGGCACGCGGTACAGCCACTCCTTGCCGTCAACGCGCAACGACTCCAGCCCTTGTTTGTCGTAACTGAACAAGTACGCGTGGTTGCCGCCGGTGACGCCCATGCCGTAATCCCCAAACGCTAAGGTCAATTTACTTGGTGAATCGACTGTATTCATAAGCCACCTCCTGCATTGCCGGCTTCGGGGTCCGATCTGCAAACATCAACCCGTCTGCGGAAAAGGCGTAGTCGGAAGGCCGATCATCAAAGTCCCCACCGTATCTCAAGGCGCGCTGCCCAGACACTGGGTCATCGACCCACAATGCCTGATCGATGAAGTCCCAGATGAAGCCGCCGACAAAGTTCGGATACTTCGCCAACAGCGCCATGTAATCTTGCATGCCGCCAAGCGAATTGCCCATGTCGTGCATGTACTCGCAAAGCAAAAACGGCTTGGTGCCTTCTTTGAGATAGCTGGCCACCGCTTGCGGCGTCGCGTACATGCGACTTTCGACGTCTGAGATCTGCGCTTCATAAGCACGGTTGTGGACGACGCCTTCATAATGCACCAGCCGGCTGGGATCGACGCGCTTGTAATACGCGTTCATCGCAGCAATATCAGCGCCTGCATACGACTCGTTGCCCAACGACCAGAACAAAATGGCGGGATGGTTTTTGAAGGTCTCATAGTTGGTCTTGGCGCGATCCAACACCGCCGCGCGCCACTGCGGCAAACTGCCGGGCACGTTATATGACGGCTCAACCTCACCCATTTTCTGCCAGGTACCATGGGTTTCCAAGTTGACCTCTGCCATCATGTAGATGCCGTTTTGATCGCAAAGGCGATACCACGGCAATTGGTCCGGATAATGACACGTCCGCACCGCGTTGATGTGGTTCCGCTTGAACGTCGCGATATCCGCTTGCATCTCGGCCAGACCGATCACGCGGCCAGAATCCGCAGACCACTCGTGACGATTGACGCCGGTGAGGATCAAGCGCTGATTGTTCAACCGCACTTCTTTATCGACCACCTGCAATCGGCGGAAACCGATCTGATAAGGCACCACTTCGATCACCTGACCGGCCGCATCGATCAGGGTCACCTCAACCGTATACAAATAAGGCTGGTCATGCGACCACGGGTGCAACTGTGTCAATGTCATGGTGGGCACGACCAGCTGTGCAGTGGCAGGGACGGTCGTCGACGCTAACACCTCAGCATCGGCATCGCGCACCACCACCTGGGCTTGCACCGGGGCCTGCGGCAAATTCAGACGGGCGGTACAGGCCAGGGAACCGGTGGTTAGATCTTCGTTCAGCGTCGGCTGCAGGTGCAAGTCTTGGACATGGGCGGCGGGCTCGGCCAGCAACGTGACGTCTCTGAAGATCCCAAAGAAGCGGAAGAAGTCTTGATCTTCCAAAAAACTGGCGGTACTGTGGCGAAAAACGGCGACGGCCAGTAGGTTTTCGCCGGCTTGCAGATAAGGCGTCAGGTCAAATTCAGAAGGCGTGAAGCTGTCTTCAGCGTAGCCAACGAAGTGCCCGTTCAACCACACATACATCGCCCGCTCGACGCCGGCAAACTGAATGTGGACGGCCAGCCCGCGCCAGGCATCAGGGAGCGTGAACGTTTTGCGATAACTGCCGACCGCATTATCCGCGGCCTCGGAAAAACAGCCCGGCTGTAATCCTTGTTGCAACGCATAAGCGGGCCGCCGGTAGTGATGGCCATCCCATGGATATTGTGTATTCACATATTGGATCTGCGCGTAATTAGCCAGTTCGATATGTTGTGGCACTTGGATCATATCAAAATCTGAAGCATCAAACGTCGGTTGATAAAATGCTACCGGCCGTTTCTGCGGACGATCCGCATATTGAAACGCCCAGGTTCCGTTCAGCCGCTTGGTAAAGCTGCTTTGCCGCATTGCTGCTTCTTGGCTATCACGGTAGTAATGATGGTCGCTGTGCGCGGGTAGCTGATTGACGCGAAAAACCTCCGGATCATCTAGCCATGCCATCTCAGGAATCATGTGCATCCCTCCATTCATCATTGGATTAGCTTAACCATAGCATAATGCGCTAACAGCAAGTTAAGCGAAACGGTATCACTATTACAATTTTTGAAACAACAAAGCCGCCACCGCCAAACCCAGGCAACGGGCTTCAGCAGTGACGGCTCAGTGGTTTAACTCAATCAGTTAGCGCTTGTTTGGCCAAGGCAAAATCCCCAACGGTTGCCGACGAATTATCTGGCATCTGCGTCAACACGATCAGGTCTTCTAACGCCGGTGTGACCACATAGCCTTGATTATTCGTGTCAAAATAATGGCGGACCTTAGGCAGCTCAGCTTCACTCAACACGGAGCCACCCAGGACCATTTTGGCCGGGCGTAGCTCCAAGTATGTGTTGTATAACAGCTGGGCAACATAATCGCTGATAAAATCAAACACCGGTGCGGTCCGCGGTACCTTTTCACCCGGGATGCCGGTCCGCCCTTGGATCGACGGTCCGGCGGCCATGCCTTCCACACACCGGTTGTGGTGGAACGGGCAGGTGCCTTGATAGTGATCTTCCGGACGCGGCACGATCAGCGTGTGCCCCATCTCCGCGTGCCCGGTACCGCCGATGAAGTGGCCGTTTTGAATGGCCCCGCCACCGATCCCGGTGCCTATCGTGAAGTAAACCAGCGACTGCACGTCTTTGCCGGCGCCGGCGATATATTCCCCGTAAGCCGACGCATTCACATCTGTGGTAAACGCCACAGGGATTTCGAGTTGCTTTTGGAGATACCCGACAACGTCGGTCCCGGCCCAGCCGGCCTTGGGGGTTTGGAGGATCTGCCCGTAAGTGTCTGACGCACGGTCGATATCGATCGGACCAAACGACCCGACGCCGAGTGCCGCCACCGGATGGGCTTCAAAATAGGCCACACAAGCCGCCAGCGTCTCTTCGGGCGTCGTGGTGGGAATCTGCTTTTTGTCGAGGATCTCAAAATCCGCGGTCCCGACTGCCAACACAAACTTGGTGCCGCCTGCTTCGATCGAACCATACCGTTGAGTCATTAATCAACGCCTCCTTGATAAGGAATACATAATGTGACAATTTCATAAGGCCGCATGTGCAGATGGATCTGGCCGTCTGCCAACAGGTTCGTTTCGTCGGCAATGGTTTCATTCAACCGTCCCCGGTAAGCAGCCGTGGCCGCAAAGGTCAACTTCAGCGTCATTGGCTGGTTGCGGCCTTCAAACTCGTGCACGCGAATGATCAAGAACTTCCCGTCTTCGCTGATCTTCACCGCGTCTAGCGCGACTTGTTGCTGATCAAAGTCGACCAGCGGCTTTAGCTGATCGCCGCGCTTGCCGGTGGTGACTCGTAGCGGCTGGTTCAGTTCAGTCGCGATCTGTTCCACGTGTCCGGTTCTGAAATCACCAGCATGTGGCAACAAACTATACGTGAAGCGATGTGTCCCGATGTCAGCGGTGGTATCCGGATCAATACCAGCTTTGATCAGTGTCAAAGAAAGTTGCCGATCTTTGATTCGATACCCGTATTTACAATCATTCAACAACGCCAAACCATAATCTTGCTCCGATAAATCGGCCCACTTATGGCCGACGGTTTCAAACTTGGCTTCATCCCAGCTGGTATTGTCGTTGGTCGGACGCGCGACGTTACCATATTGAATGTCATACTGGGCGCTGTCTGCCATGATCGTCGAGTTGAACGCCGTGCGCAGCAACTCTTGCGGCTGCTGCCAATCACCAGTCGTGATAAAGTCGATCCGCGGTGTAGCTGCATACAAGCGGATCGTTTGCGTCAACTGCGACGCGCCATAATCATAGGTGATCGTCAAATCGGTATGCGTGGCGGTGTTGGCGGTGACTGCGATCGTTGATGCCTGTAGCACCGTCGCCTTATCCGGATAATCTGCGTCAATGTTCCAGTTGTTGAAATCAAGCGGCCGGTCTTCGTACACAGTCAAGACGTTGCCGCCTTGATCATCGAGCAGATCACGTTTGAGCCGCCGGTCATACAATCTGGTCAAGTGACCATCTTCAGCATATTGCAATAGGTATAACGGTGTCTGGATCTCACCATCGCTCACCGAACTTAACGGGGCGCCGATGGTCTTAGGCAACGCGTCCGCGGCTAAGGTGACGCTGCTCAACGCCGGCACCGCCACTTCAACCAGTGCGGTATCAACAGGCGCCGAAATCACAGTGAACGCCTCTTCTTCAGCGGCAGCCAATGGCACCAACTGTTGCCGCGCCCAAGGAAGCGTGTTGGTCAACGTCACCGCGTTCGCATCTGCGGTCAGCAGCTGGGCATCGAGTTTTTCATGCAACTGCTTGATGCCGGTGAAGATCTGGTGAAATTCTTTGGCCGCATCTTCGTAGACCTCGTGAATCGCCGACCCTGGCAAGATATCATGGAACTGGTTGCGCAGCAAGATGTGCCACAGTTGTTTGATCTCAGCGGTCGGGTACGCCACCTGCTGTTGCACCGCCGCTGTTGCATACCGCAATTCCAAGTCGCGCAAGGCAAACTCGGCGCGGCGGTTCCAATTTTTGATCTTTGCCTGCGACGTGTAGGTGCCGCGATGATATTCCAGGTACAGCTCACCGCGCCACGTTGCCACCGGCTCTGGCGTCTCTTGCAGGCGCTTGTTCAAGCGATCAAAATAAGCATCCACTCGCCCAGGCACCACCGTCGGGACGCCTGGTAGTTGGTTCAAGATCTTGATGTTTTTGATTTCTTCGCGGGTCGGGCCGCCGCCGCCATCACCAAAACCATAAGCCAAGAGCAAGTCATCATTGATGGCCTTGTCTGCATAAACATGGTAGCTGCCCAGCACTGTCTTAGGCAAGATCTCACCGTTATAGGTGTACCGCCAAGCGGTCCGGTCGCCAAAGTCTGTGCCAGTTTCTAGTGTCGTGATGAAATGCGTCAATACCTTGGTGCCATCGATCCCTTGCCAATAGAAGGTGTCATGCGGCATCCGATTCGTATCGTTCCAGCTGATCTTGGTGGTCATGAAGTTGTCCACACCAAAGCCGTGCATGATCTGCGGCATCGCGGCCGAATAACCAAAGACATCAGGCAGCCACAAGACGTTTTGGCGCGCATTGTAGTGGGTCTTGAAGAATTCACCACCGTACAAGAACTGCCGCGTCAGCGATTCCCCGCTCGGCAGGTTCGTGTCTGGTTCCAACCACGTGCCACCATTGGCCTCCCAGCGGCCTTCGGCAACGCGCGCTTGGATCTGCTTGAACAGCTCCGGATAATCTTCCTCCAAGAACGCGTAGTCTTGTGGTGTACTTTGAAAGAACACATACTCGGGATATTCTTTCATCAGCTCTAACACGGTCGAAAACGAACGCGCGACCTTCTCCCTGGTGTGCTGCAACCGCCACAGCCACGCAACGTCGATGTGCGTGTGCCCAACGGCGGTGACCTGATAAGCTTTCTTCTCGCCTTGATGCGCGGCGATGAACGCCTGGATCTGGGCAAGCACGTTGTGGCAAACCGCGGTGATCGACTCAGCGTCCAGTTGCGCCCAGACGAACTGTTTGAAGCTTTGCTTCAACAGCGTCGCATAGCGATAGCGCAACGGCTCGTCGGCGCTCATCTCCGCCACGACCCCGACGATATTGCTCAGATAATCATAGCAATCCACGACGGCCTGGTTGATCACCCCGCCGCATAAAGCGCGCAACACATAATGTTGAATCTTGTGCGGTCCGCCGCCTTCAAGCCCGGTCCACATCTTGATGTACACATCCAGGTGCTGGTTGGCGACCGTCGCGTCAAAATAGGCATCTTCGTGGTTGCTGTCGACCGCCTGGCGCGGCACGCCGTTGACGAACATCAAGCCTTCGTATTTTGAATTATTGCCATCGCCGGTGCGACCAAGATTCATGTGTAACACATAATGCTCATCTGCCGCCAATGCTGGCACTTCCACCCCGAAGTGCAACCAATAATAGCGGTCGCGCCCTTCCCATTGGGCCCCGATGGCGATCGGCGACCAGGTCGCGTCGGTTGGGATCTGACGCTTATCCGCACGTGTGTCTTCGCTGATCGTCAAGTCCGACACCGACGTGAAATCGCGATAATAATAACCATGTAAGTACTCGAGCTGCTGATTCATTTTACGCAAGAACTGCTTTTGATTCTCTACCATATCCACACCTCCTACTTCACAGCCCCACCGAAGCTGAAGCCTTTAGACATATAGCGCTGGGCGAAAATATACAGTACCACGACCGGAATCGTGTAGAGTAAAGAAAACGCTGCCAATTGGCCGTAATTAACCATACCATGATTACCGAAGAACTGGAAGATGGTGACTGAAGCAGGCATTTTTTCAGGTGCCGTGATCAAAATAAACGGCACAAAGAAATTTCCCCAGGACCCGGTGAACGTGTAGATCGCGATCGTGAAGATCCCAGGCATCATCAGCGGCATCACGACTTTGCGCACCCCGCCCCAAACGGAAGAACCATCGATCCAGGCGGCTTCTTCAAGTTCAGTCGGCACTGAATCCATGAAGTTTTTCATCATCCAGATCCCATACGGTAGACTCGACGAAATCATGAAGATCGTCGTTGCCACCAAGGAATTCTGAAGCTTCAAGAATAAGAACATCTGATAAACCGGCACCATCACCGCCGTCATCGGTAGCGACGTCAGAAACAGGATCGTCAGCAAAAACGGCCGCTTCCACGGTAGCGGATAACGAGAAAGCGGATAAGCCGCTAGCACCGAAATCACCACAACAAACACCGCCTGGAACCCAGACACTAACAGCCCGATCCCAAATGAACGCATGATTGCCGGATCAGACAATATCGCCCCGAAATTGCCCAGCGTCGGCTTTTTCGGCCATTGAATCGCCTGAATGGCCTGCGCGTCAAATGACGAAAAAAGCATCCATAATAACGGTAATAAGAACAGGAGGGCAATCACGGCAAGAATAGCGTATTGGAGTATCCTGATCCCCTTATTTTCACGCATCATAGCGATTGCCTCCTTAGAGTTTGACCTTCAGAACTTTCATATACAACAGACTTGCAATTGCGCCGATCAACAGCAGGACTAACGAGATCGCCGTGCCATAACCGAGCTGATAGCTGACAAACGCTTGCTTGTACATAAACACCGGCAAGGTCGAAGTGGCGTCTGATGGACCGCCACCGGTCATGGTGTAGATCAGTGTGAACACGCCCAGCGTTTGCAGGGTGACCAGCATCACGTTGGTTGCGATCGTCCCACGCACCATTGGAATCGTGATGTGTGTGACTACCTGCCACCGTGAAGCACCATCCATGTAGGCTGCTTCTTCAACTTCTTGGGGAATGTCATCCAACGCAGTTTGGAAGACCATCATTGAAAATGCCGTGCCCCGCCAGATATTGGCGATCACAACGCTGACCATCGGAAACGTGTACAGCCAAGCGATCGGCTTCATCCCCAACAAGTTATGCGCGATCATGTTCAACGTCCCGTTGTCACCAAGGAAAGAGACCCAGCAAAACCCAACAACGACTTCAGGTGTCACCCATGCCGCAATGATGACCAACCCGACGATCCGCCGGAAGGTACGGTTCTTCCCGCGCATCATGAAGGCCACCAAGAAACCGAAGAAACACTGCCCGATCACCGCTGAGAAAATGACGAAGATGATGGTTTTCCATACCGACTTCGCCAATTGCGGGTCTTTGAACATCGTCGCAAAATTCTGGAAACCAATAAACTGTAAAGCACTCGCACTAGCCCCGGTCAACGACATGTTGGTGAACGAAAAGACAATGGTCAACACCATTGGCGTGATGAAAAATACCAGCAGCAACACGATGCTTGGTGCCATCAGCCAAAAGGACAGGCGCCTTCTAGATTTTTGTTTCACCCGATTATCGTTGGGTTGTTGCTTCGGGGAGAGGGAATTTGTCGCATCCATATAGACTCACCTCCATAATCACAAATGCGGCTTGATCAGATTATGCTAATCCGCCAAACCGCAAGTAAGAACGCTTTGTTCAACTTAGACTAATCTTGCGTCTCAGTATGCTTAGCACCAACGATTCCTTTGACGTCAGTCGCATACTTAGCTGCGGCTTGCGTTGGCGTTTGCTGACCGGAAGCAACATCTTCAACTGCCTTTTGGATCAACACAGAAACCTTAGGATACAGATCACTCTTTGGGCGGAAGTATGCGTTGGCCAATGCCTTCGTCGCTGTGTCGATGTATGGCTTCTTCAGGTATTCAGGATCCTTAGCCGCATCTTTTCTTGGCGTCAGGTTACCTTCTTGAACCGCCCGCTTAACTGCCAACTTCTCGGTGTTCATGGCCTTCAAAACCGTCCATGCAGCTTTTTGATGCTTAGACTTAGCCGGGATCGACCATGCCCAGCCACCAGACATCGTGACAAAGCCTTGCTTCGTCGTTTTTTGCGTTGGCATCAAAGTATAGCCGATCTTGCTGGTCAGATTGGAGATCGGCGCAGCCCCATCAGCCGTCCAGTTGGCAGCATCCCAGACACCATCCATTGCAATACCAACTTGGCCCTTCGGAATCTTGTCTTGGAAAATCGTGGAGCCATAATTGCTGTTCATTGCCACTGACAGACTCGGACCGGTCTTGTCTTTGTTGAAGACCGTATTAACGAAGCTCAAACTGTCTTTGATGCCCGCGGAGTTCACGTTCCACTTGTCTGTCTTTTCGTTGTACAAGGTTTCCCCTGTGCCGTATAGCAACATTTCAAAGGTCTGCATCGAAACCGATTCGCCGTTGGTCGTCGACGCACTCATCGTGAATGGAATCGAATCCGGCGCGACTTGTTTGATTTTCTTGGCAGCGGTTAAAATGTCATCCCAATTCTTCGGTGTCCAGTCTGCCGAATAGCCGGCCTTCTTCATCAGCGCTTTGTCATACCACAGCCCCCGAGAATCAGTCGTGCCTGGTACGGCATATTGCTTGCCGTCAGAACCTTGTGTCCCTTTCTTCATTGAGGTCAGATATTGATCCCAATCATGCCACTTGGTCACTTTGTTACTTAAATCAGACAGATATCCGGCTTTAGCATCGGCCGCCAAAATAAAGGTATCCTCGGCCACAATGTCTGGCGTCGTGTCCGCCGACTTCATAGCTAAATCAGATTTGGAATAGTAATCACTTTCGCTGGCGTTGATTGGCTCCAACTTGATCTTGATGTTGGGATGCTTTTTTTCAAACGATTTGATCCAGGTCTTGGTATACACCCGAGGCGTCGGATCTGATTTACCAGTGTAGCGCCACGCAACTTTGACTGTTGTTTTGCCAGATGAATCCTTGCTAGAACTATTGCCACAAGCAGCCAGCAAGGTGATACTCAACGCGGCAGTCGAAAGTGCGATCCATTTGCCGATCTTCATCATGCTTCCTCCTTAGCGAAAAACTAACCTTAATGATCCAAAATCACAGCGGTCTTCAATCGTGTCACCCGATCCCCCCTAATATGTATTGATTCAGGCACGTGGTTGTTGAAATAGAACATCATCAACATACGGCCACATGAAAGCGCAATCAATTTCTAATTTTCGATAATTTCGCCAATATTTCGCGTTTTTGAATCGATTGCGTATTTTAGCAATAATTGAATATTTCGTCGATATGGCCGTTAGCAACTTTTTGTGCGACAATTAAAGCGCTATCAAAGGAGGACGAAATATGCAAAATCGGATATATCTAAAAATATTGCTTTCCTTCTTAATCGTCGCCAGTTTCTATACCCTGATCATCACCGTTTCCGTTGTCAGAAGCACCTATATTAAGCAGCGAACCGATACGATCAATCAAATCAAATCCAATCTCCAACAAGAAGCCACCATCATCGATCAACAGCTTTCTACAGGTAATGACGCCGTTTTGACGTTGGGGAATAAGCCGAGTATCCAGCGCTTAGCACTCAACCAGCCTAATAATTTTCATACTTATGCCGCGGTTTACGACGATATCATCGCCAATCCTGACTACACTAACTATAGCTCCGACTATACCATTGGCGTTGCCCGTCGCTATAACGGACAGATCATCAGTTCTTCTGGCTACTACAAATTTCACTCGTACCTCGACTACATGCAGATTGCAAACCTCAACGCCCAAGTCAGATCCTTCTTCACTGACCCTCCAGATTCCGGCATTCGGGTCGTCGAAAACGCCCAGTATGTCCTATTGCTCCGCTCTGCCACAATCTCTGGCGCTTCGCGACCGGTCGTTTTTTTGCTGACCTGGTCCAAAGCCAATCTATCGCCTTTAAAGATATACAACAACAAAGGCCAGCTAACGTTGGTGGACACGCTCGATGCTCACAGCGCCAAGCAACTGCCAGGCGCCAAAAAGATCATGGCAACACTGACGACTCATCCTGAGAAAAGTTCAGTGGTCATACAGCGCCAGCAAAACAGCAACCAAGTCTTCATCCGGCAGTCGACGGTCATCCCCACGGTATTATTTACATATAAGATCAGCAATCGCGCCCTTTCACGCATTCCCACCAACCTCGTACAAACTCTTGTGGCTTACTTCTGTTTGCTGCTACTCGTCGGTGGCTTGCTAGTCATTATCTTGAGTCGCCGCAGTTTTCGCCCATACGCCAAGATCATCGACGAAGTGGAACAGATCGACTCCAACGTGCGCCCCCAAAACGCTGAGATCTTGCTCGAAAAGATCCACGACTTGGTCGAAAGCAATTATCAATATGTACAGATGCAACACGATGTCACCAACGATCTCAAATCGCTCTTCTTGAAGAACCTTCTTTTGAACAGTTACTCGCAAAAAGACATCACGCGTTTTGCTGACATCTTATCACTCACCGAATTACAAGACGGTGGCGTCATCGCGATCATCAGCTTCCATCAAATCGCGGTGAGCGAAGAACCGCTAGGCATCAACGAGCGTAAAGATTCGCGTAAGCAAAGCATCCGTGACACCTGGCCGACGCCGATCCATTACTTGTTCGATATCGATGTCAACCACTATGCCATCATCAGCGAAGGCGGCCTGAACGCGACCAAAGCCTTCATCCAAACGGTTCAAGACGTCACCGACAAGCTCTCTGCGCGCCTTGAGACCCAAGTTCACAGCTTGATCTCTGTGCCTTTTAAAACGCTTTACCAGATCCCACAGCGATTCGCAGACGCGTATAGTCTAGCCACCGCTACCCCGCAAGCCCACCAGACGTCTGCCGCCAACCTCGTGATGATCACAAGCAACTACACAATCGAAACCGAAGCCGCCTTGATCGGCGAGGTGACCCGGCGTAATTTTGACAAGGCCAGCCAACTGCTTACCGATGCGCTGACCAAAAACTTGGCCGTCGACGACCCAACGCTGGCGATCCTGACGAATATCAAGTTTGTCTTTCTCAATACATTAAAACGGACGCTTGATAGTGCCAGCATCTCAGTCGCAGATTTTATCGACGAAAACCAAGCGACCTTCACACGGCTGAATCTCGAAACCACGCCTGCCCGCATTCAAGAAGCACTGACTGAACTTTTTCAACAAGCTTTCATCAAAATCAAACAGCACAGCAAAAATGACCGCTCCCTAGTCGAACACATTATCGACTACATCAGTCGCCGCTACACAAGCGATCTAGCATTATCCGAAATTGCTGATCACTACCACCTGTCAGAATCACACACCAGCCGTTTGATCAAAGAACACCTTGGGATCTCGTTCAAAGACTATCTGATCCAGCTGCGTATCCGGCAAGCAAAATCCCTGTTAATGGAAAGCGACCAGAAGGTTTCTGACATTGCCGAACAAGTTGGCTACAAGAACGTCAACACCTTCATTCGCGTCTTCAAAAACGCCACCGGCCAGACCCCTGGCAAGTTCAGACGTGCGGGCAATCAAGCTGGTGAATGATCCATAACTAAAACACCCCATCGACCAAATGGCCGGTGGGGTGGTTGTGTACAAAATAAAGAGACGCGGCGCCAATGAGCTTTTTCAAGCTTCATTCACACCAGGTCATTGTTAGCTTCTGGATCCGTATGGGTTCGAGCCCGTGAACGCTCCAGTGGTGGTACTTTCCAAAGCGGCCAAAGGGTATGCACCAAACAACCTATGACGCGCTACGTGATAGGTTTTTCATTTATTGATATACGGGCGCGAATTTAGTAATGGCTGGCGCACGTTCGTTACTTGGATATTAGAACAATAAAGGCGCATCCCCGGCGGGTGCGCTTTTTAGGGTGACGGATTTACAATTCAAGTGCAACAAATTAGTCAAATAGAAAAGACTCATAGCCTGAGTCCTTGTAAAATGGAATCACCACAAGACCAACTACAAGGAGAACTCGACTATGAGTCCGTACACCCAT